>NZ_JADEWU010000004.1:0-165626 GCF_015207485.1 Planktothrix mougeotii LEGE 06226 | reverse complement strand
AAGCCCTGAAGGGCTTACTACTAGATTGTTTATACAAAAATCGTAGTGAGGCGTTCACGCCTCAGAAATTAAGCCCTGAAGGGCTTACTACTAGATTGTTTATGCAAAAATCGTAGTGAGGCGTTCACGCCTCAGAAGCAGAAAGCCCTGAAGGGCTTACTACTAGATTGTTTATGCAAAAATCGTAGTGAGGCGTTCACGCCTCAGAAATTAAGCCCTGAAGGGCTTACTACTAGATTGTTTATGCAAAAATCGTAGTGAGGCGTTCACGCCTCAGAAATTAAGCCCTGAAGGGCTTACTACGGTTGGATAAAAAACAAGGGTAAGCAATGCTTGACCCTCGTTAATTTTAGGTTAATTTTGACAGAAATTGAGATTAAAGAACAGCCGCAAACCGTTCTTTTTCAGGAACTTCTGTGTACTCAGCTACAATTTGCCGGAATTCATCGCCATCAATGGTTTCTTTCTCAATTAAAAGATCCACTAAGCGATCAATCACTTCCCGATTATCCCGAATAATTTGACACGCTTGCTGATAACAATGTTCGGCAATAATCCGAATTTGTTCATCAATTCGAGAGGCAATTTCATTAGAATATTCAGTGCGAGTGGCAAAATCTCGACCTAAGAACACTTCCTGCTGAGATTCTAACGACAACGGCCCTAAATCGGACATTCCGTAACGAGTCACCATCTGACGGGCCATGCCTGCAACCTGTTGTAAGTCGCCTCCTGCACCCGTTGTCACTTCCGAATCTCCGAAAATAATATCTTCAGCCGCCCGTCCTCCCAAAGCTCCCGAAATCCGCGCTAGGATTTGAGAACGAGAAATTAACCCTTGATCTTCATCGGGGGTAAACCAGGTTAACCCTTGAGCTTGACCTCTGGGAATTAAGGTCACTTTTTGTACCGGATCATGGTCTTTAAGTAAGGTTCCGACGATGGCATGACCAATTTCATGATAAGCAATTAATCGTTTGCTCTTGCCATCAATTAAGGGGGTTCCTTCCATCCCGGCAATCACCCGATCTACTGCATCATCAATTTCTAACATGGTGATGCCTTCTTTGCGACGACGGGCCGTTAAAATCGCCGCTTCGTTGAGCAAGTTGGCTAAGTCAGCCCCGGTAAAGCCAGGAGTCCGACGGGCGATGGCTTCTAAAGAAACTTCCTCAGAAATTTTCTTATTGCGGGCGTGAACTTCCAACACCGCTAAACGACCTTTAATATCCGGGGCGTCAACGGTAATTTGACGGTCAAAACGACCCGGACGCAGTAAGGCAGAGTCCAGAACATCAGGACGGTTGGTCGCGGCAATAATAATAATCCCTGTATTGCCTTCAAACCCATCCATTTCCGTTAATAATTGGTTCAGGGTTTGTTCCCGTTCATCGTTACCCCCACCAATTCCAGCCCCCCGTTGACGACCAACGGCATCAATTTCATCAATAAAAACAATACAAGGGGCCGTTTCTTTGGCTTTCTTGAACAAATCACGAACCCGGGACGCGCCCACCCCGACAAACATTTCCACAAATTCTGAACCGGAGATACTAAAGAAGGGAACACCCGCTTCTCCCGCAATGGCTTTAGCTAATAAGGTTTTTCCGGTTCCTGGGGGGCCAACTAATAATACCCCTTTGGGAATTCTCGCCCCAACTGCGGTAAAGCGTTCGGGTTTTTTCAGGAAAGTGACCACTTCTTGTAATTCTTCTTTGGCTTCTTCCACCCCAGCCACATCATCAAATAAGACTCCGGTTTTGGCTTCCATTTGAAATTTAGCTTTAGACTTGCCAAAATTCATGGCTTGACCAGGGCCACCGGGAACATTATTAGACCGACGGAAGAGGAAGAATAAACCAGCAATTAATAAAATAGGGAAGATCAAATTTCCTAACAATCCCCATAACGCACCGTCATTGCGAGGAGGATGGCTATCAAAACTAATTTGGGAAGCCCTTAACCGAGCGATTAATTCTGGGGCATTATTGGGTAAGTCCACCCGCAACCGTTGAATGCGGTTATCCAGTTGAGGATCAATGGCATCGACAATGGCTGTGCGACCGCCATCATACAGTTCTACACTGGTGACACGACCAGCATCCAAGTAATCTAAGAAACGACCATAGCTCATGCGGGTGCTGGCGGTGTTTCTACCCAAGTCTGCGGGGGCAGTGGCAAAAGCTCCTTGCCAGACAAAAAACCCGATGACCAAGGCGGGTAAAGTCCAAAGAAGTATTGTTTTCCACGACGTCTTCATAAATTGCGTTGCTCTAGGTTATGGGGTATTGAATGTACAGATGCAGTGCGGGTGGACTGCGATCGCATTTTGTTATTCATAATCTTAACTAAATTTAACTTAATATTTGGGCATCAAGCAACTCACGAACTTCAATTTGTGCTAGGGACTCGATAGAGGACATCAAGAGTTAGCCATCCGTTACCCCTTTCGAGATACAATAACTCAGGCTAAACCCGCACGATTGACCCAAACCCCAGACCTTCTCTGAAGGGATAGGTGAATTCAAGACTAGAAATCAACCATCCGTGCAGTCATGCAGCTTTCAAGAAGACTCAAAAGTTAGGTTTAGGTTGCTGAGTCTTTTCTGATTCAGTCAAACGAACAGGTTGTCGTGTTGAGGAAGTCTTTCCCCTGATCAGGGGGCTGAGAGGGTTTCATCAGAAATGGCTCCTGCTCCTGAAAAGTTCTAAATTGTGCCTGATTTTAGGAGTGGAAATTCCACTTTATATTTATTTGTCAACAGGTCAGGGATGAAATTGGCAACAGATAAGGCATTATAAATCTTGAATCTCCGTGAGGTAACGTATTCCGATGCAAGGTGGTAATAAACAGCCCGGACAACCCGCAGCCGCAGCCGCAGCTGCTTCAATGCTGAATCGGCAAACAACGCCGACAAGCGGCAAAAAAACGATTTTAAGTCTTGATTTAGGGCGGACATCAACGAAAGCCTGTACCAGTCGTAATCCGAATGAAGTCGTTTTCATTCCCTCTAATATCAAAGCCCTAACGGTGGATACTGCTAGAGGCGGTGGCTTTGAGTCCAAAAATACCGATCCTCTGCTCGATATTTGGGTAGAATATCAAGGCATGGGTTATGCGGTCGGTCAATTGGCGGCTGACTTTGGAGCAGCATTATTTAAAGATGGTTCCGATTCTCCTTCCAAAGTTGATGATGCTTTAATTAAACTTTTTGCTTGTGTCGGCTACTTCAAGCTACAAGGTGACATCGATGTTGTGTTAGGGCTGCCCTTCTATTCTCAAGCCCAATTTGAGCAAGAGAAAGAACATATCACTCGGTTACTGAGTGGAAAGCACGGAATGTTTTATCGGGGTGAGCAGATCGAAATTACGGTTACTACTGTTCGCGTTATGCCCGAAGGCTATGGCAGCTTGATTTGGCTGGAAGCCCAAGGCGGCCAGAACGTCCCCAATTTTGCCGATCTGTCTGTTGCCATTGTGGATGTGGGTCATCAAACCACTGATTTCTTAACGGTTGATCGGTTCCGGTTTGCCAGAGGGGTTTCTCAAAGTGATACCTTTGCAATGGGTAAATTTTATGAAGAAGTGGCGAGTAAAATTGAAGGAGCCGATAGTCAGTCTCTCTATTTACTCGAAGCCGTTCACAAACCCGCCGGAGAACGGTTATATCGTCCTCGTGGAGCAGTCAAACCGTTTAATTTAGATGAGATTATCCCCGACTTACGGAAGAATTTTGCCCGTGATTTATGCGATCGCGTTGTCCGATGGCTGCCTGAACGGGTGACGGATGTTGTTGTCACCGGAGGGGGTGGGGAATTTTTCTGGGAAGACCTGCAACCCCTACTGAAAAACGCAGGTCTGAGAGCACATTTGGTGCAACCTTCCCGTAAATCTAATGCTTTAGGGCAGTTTGTTTATGGTGAAGCTCAGTTAACCCGACGTTAATTCCCCTGGTTAAACCCGTCCTTGATTCCATTCACATCGGTCAAAATATGGGAAAAGGATGGGTTTAATTTTTTCCAAACCTTCTCAAAATTCTGATACACTAACGAAGGTGGATCTGGTTAATTATTTTTTGATCTCAAATTTTCCAGGCTCCAAAATAAATCATGGGATAACAATAGGTCTGGATTTCTATTATGCTGTGGGCAAATCGTAAACAAACTCAGTCAGTCACCTTCACCGAAGATGCAGCAGATCAGACATTATTAGATGCGATTGAGACTGAATTATCGCAGGCAAAATATCAAACGTTTAGTAATCTTTGTAAACAAGCTCTTTGGCAATTTTTATTAATTTCTCGTTCCGAATCTCCAACTCCTCCTTCGGCAAATTCTACCCCAAATCCTCCTCAAGTTTTACCCAATTTGCAGCGCGTTGAAGAGCGGTTATTTGAAATTCAAAATAAATTAACAGATTTAGAAAAGAAGGTATTAACGGAAGAGGGAACTCCAACAGACCGTTTGGATGTTCAACTTCATCAGTTAACCCAACAAATGACTCAATTACAAATCTCTATTAATCAAAAATTAACTGACATTGCGACAGGTTTAGAAGCGGTTCAATCTCAACCTCAATCTATACCTGTAATTGTTACAGAATCAAATCCATTCCCACCAGAGCCCGAACCGGTTTCTAAAGAATCTATGGAAGAAGCCGATCCGTTACTTCAACGTTTAGGTTCTTTATTAGATGATTTTTAGGGGAATTACGAATAATGAATTACGAATTACGAATTACGAATTACGAATGGGTAATAGAAAAAAAATCTACTGTTTATTATTTATGATTCCCTACTTTTTAGGAGGATAAACTCTCCTAATATTTGACGTTGAGCTTTTAATAATTCTTGTATTCCTAATTCTGCAAAATTCAAAATTTTATCTAATTGTTCTCGACTAAAACTTCCTAATTCAGCCGTTCCTTGCAGTTCAATAATTTCTAATTCTTCCGTCATCACTAAATTAAAATCGATGTCAGCAGCCACATCTTCGGTATAATTCAAATCCAAATAAGGTTCCCCTTCCAATAACCCCACAGAAATCGCTGCAATTTGATGACAAATCGGTAATTGTTGAAGTTGCCCTTTTTGAATCAATGAATTTAAGGCATCTACTAACGCTACAAACCCCCCTGTAATAGCCGTAGTTCGCGTTCCAGCATCGGCTTGAATGACATCCGTATCAACAGTAATGGTATATTCTCCTAATGCTTTTAAATCGAGTGCGGCTCTTAAACTCCGTCCAATTAATCGTTGAATTTCTTGGGTTCGTCCTGATAATTTTAAAAATTCTCTCGGTTGACGTTGTGGAGTTGCTCCGGGTAACATTCGATATTCTGCTGTTAACCATCCTTGTCCTGTATTCTGTAAAAATTTAGGGACTCCCGGTTCAATACTAACACTACATAAAACTTTTGTATCTCCACTTTTCGCTAAAACAGAGCCCGGGGAAAAGCGAGTAAAATTTCGTTCAAAACTCACAGGACGGAGTTGATTCGGTTCTCTATGATCAGGACGTTTCCACATAATTAATTTAGGAGTTAAGAGCAAGTGGAACAGGCATCTTGCCTGTTATTAAGTAAGCCTGTTAAGTAAGCCTGTTAAGTGTGCTTTGGGGGAAGAAGAGACGGTCAACAGCCAACCGTCAACCGTCAACACTCAGACGTTGACAAATCTCTTGATAAATTTGTTCTGGAGGTTGCTCCCCATTCACATCTAAAAGATGACCTCTAGGTTCATAATATTCTAAAATCGGAATAGTCCGTTGATAAAATAATTCAATTCGGCGCTCAATAATTCCCAGTTGATCATCCGCACGCGATCGCTCTAAAGAACGGTTTTTTAACACTTTTTCTGGAACATTCAAATAAATGACCCAATTTAACCGTTGGTCTAAATCTTCTAATAAAAAATCTAATTCTTCTGCCTGAAATGCTGTGCGAGGATAACCATCTAAAAGCCAACCCTTTGCTACATCAGGATCTAACAATTGTTGACGGACAAATTGAATCATGATTTCGTCGGGAACTAATTCCCCTTGGTCAACAAAGGGTTTAGCTTGTCGGCCTAATTCTGTCTGAGCCCTGATCTTTTGTCTCAAAATCTGACCGATATCTAAGCAAGGAATACCCAAATAGCTGCATAGCAGTTTGGCTTGAGTTCCCTTTCCGGCTCCCGGCCCCCCTAGAATTACCAGTCTCACAATATTTAGCTCCTCCGATGTTGAAATCTGACCCTTATTAAAATCACTGAATTGAATTCCTAAAATCCCAAAAATCAATCTAACTTTATGATCTATTGTCCCCCTTTAACCATTGTCGAAACTGAAGTTGGATTTAATAAAAATGAGGCTCCCTTTTGAGTAATTTCTTCAGAAAGATAAATCTGTTTTAATGTCACTAAGCCATCATTAATATATAAATCTCGTACCATTGCCTTTTCCCCACTATTAAAAATAGTCTCATAAAAGACTTCTTTAATTCCTGTAGAAATAATTAATTTTAAACAGGAAATACAAGGTTCTAAGGTAACATAAATACTCGCTCCCCCACAAGAAATTCCATGTTTAGCAGCTTGAGCGATGGCATTGGCTTCAGCATGAACCGCACGAGAGGGTAAAACGGGACTGGCATCACAGGTACTTAACCCCGGATAACAATAGCCCTGAGTCGTGCAATGAATGGAACCGGAGGGCGAACCATTGTAACCCGTAGCAACGATTTGTCGATCTTTAACAATGACTGCACCCACCGGAAAAACTAAACAGGTGGAGCGCGTAGCGACCAGTTTAGCCATCATCATAAAATACTCATCCCAAGTCGGTCGCAGAGGCGGTTGATAGGTTTCAGGCGAATTTTCCATACCCATAAAATAGTAAAAATTAGTTGAGTTTTGCGGATGTTAATCCCGTAGACCCAAATCCATTATCGCGTCTTGTGGTATCACTTAACTGTTGAACTTCTTGAATCTCAACCTGCAAAACAGGTGCAATTACCATTTGAGCGATTTTCATTCCTTTAGTAATATTAAAGGATGTTTTACCATGATTGATCAAAATCACTCCAATTTCTCCCCGATATCCCGCATCAATGGTTCCAGGGGTATTCAAAACAGTGATTTGATGTTTCAAAGCCAACCCACTTCTGGGTCGAATTTGGGCTTCTGTTCCTAATGGTAATTCAATCGCAATTCCAGTAGGAATTAATTGACTTTCTCCGGGTTCAATTGTTGTATTAGCTAGGGAAAATAAATCTAATCCCGCATCCCCAATATGAGCATATTGAGGTAAAATTGCTTCTTCTTTCAGTTTTAAGATTTTCAATTGCATATTTTTTAAAGGGAACAGGGAACAGGCAATAGGGAATAGGAAATAAGCTGACAACTGACAACTGACAACTGATAACTGACAACTGATAACTGATAACTGATAACTGATAACTGATTACGGTGCAAGTCGAGCTTTTCCAAGGCGAGTGTGTTCATACCATTGAGCAATATCAGGAACCCATTCTTCAACATGGGGCCACATCAAATCACAAAGTTTTTGGATTTCTAATTGAGCATCCTTTTTAAATCGTAAATCCAGAAAATGTAATAACGCTCTTAAAGTGAAACTGACGACGAAATGTTGACGATAATCAAAGGGGACTTTTCCCCGTGCGTGTTCTTCGGACATTCCATTATCAATATCAATTTTATAGCGTTTTGCCGCTTCCAAACACCAGTTTAAATCCTGTTGACGTTGTTCAGGAGAATAGTAATATTTTTTCCCTTGGCGATCGCTATAATAACCCACAGGACGTAAATAAAAAGCGTCTTCAATATCCCCTTTTCCTTCAGCAACAGCTAATACTTTTCCCGAAGTATAACGGTAAGAGTTGTGAACAACCACCCCATTAGCAACAAAGTTATGATGAGGAGCAGCCATAACTAAATCATAAGTTGGCTCTATTCCAACATATTCAATTGAAACAATTTTAACGGGATGAGCACATAACGGATTTTTCCGATCCAGTTTATGATGTCTAGTATGACAAGGTGAACAAAGAACCTCTAAGTTAGTTTCATCAAAAGCGAGTTCTGGATGCTGGGAAACTTCTAAAATATGATGGATAGAAAGCCGTCTTGTTCCGCCACATCGAGCGCATTTTTCACCCTGATCTTCAAGAATTCGCTGACGGTTATATTTAAGCCAATGATAAACCCGCTTTTCCACAGGTAAATCAGGTTTCCAAGACGGATGATCTTCTCCCTTTAGAATTGTACCGTTTTCAACCCTTTGCGCTGTAATTGCTCTCCCATGATTTGCCCTCCGTTCTCGTTCTTCATCAGAAATATTAATCTTATATTTTAACCCTTGGTTCCATTGTTTTTTCTGCCAGGTTAACTCATGATAGTAAGCCCATTTTTTAACAGTTTCCACCGAACATCCAACCAGAGCCGCGACTTCTTTCGGAGTCAGTCCTTCAGAAAACTTTGACTGTAACCATTCTTTATTTTGATAAGTCTGATCTGCATTTTTTAAAGGTTGACCATTAACAAGCACCTCAGAACCCACCCCAAGTTGAGCTAAAATCCGCCAACCATAAGGAGTTAAGATTTTATGGTTTTGAGTACATTTCAACTGTTTACCATCGGCAAGAGTGACTTGATAAACAGGATTAAACCCATTAAAAACGATATCCTGAATATGATTATAAGTAAAGGTATTATTCTCTTCATTTAAGCTACGAACGCGCATTTTTCTAATCCGATTTTTACAATCCCGTCGATAGAAACCTGGGGGTTCATCATTTCTACCTTTAATCTTACGTTCACGAATTGCTTGTTCTCCATAATACCAGAGATCATAAAGTTCACCAATCGTCTTTTTCAATTTTTTAGAACTTTCACCATTAATATCAACAAAAGTAATAACAACCTCTGCAGAAAGACACTGAACATCAAAACTAATGCCCACCCTGTGAGTTCTCGCTTGCTGCATCACACTATGAGGAAAATAACCACAATTAAACACAATTTGACAGTGTTCTAACGGTCCATAATGTCCCCGTTCACCCGCCAATAAACGCTTAACAATGACTTCCCCAGCTTTGTCTTCAGACGGCCAAGATTGTCTTTCCTCAACAACAAACTGATCGCTATAATCTTGGTGCATTGCAGCATAAATCACCTGCTGAGGAAAAAGAGTTTTAGCAATTACTTCTACACGAAATCGATCCATTTTTGATCAAAACCAACCCAATTAAAAGCTTCAATAATTTCAGCCTTTAACATTAAAGCACCAAATGGATCAATTTGAGTTATTTTAAGATTAACAACAGAATTCTTAATTATGCTTTCCGAGAAATTTACCCAAGCCTTAGTTTATGCAACCCAACTCCACGCCACCCAAATTCGCAAAGGTTCAGGGGTTCCTTATATTGCTCATCTGCTAGGAGTTGCCAGTATTGCCTTAGAATATGGAGCTAACGAATCAGAAGCGATCGCAGCCCTGTTACATGATGCCATAGAAGACCAAGGAGGAGCTAAAATTCGAGACGAAATTCAACAGCATTTTGGGGAAACCGTCGCGGAAATTGTTGAAGGATGTACCGATACTGATATTAGCCCTAAACCGCCTTGGAGAGAAAGAAAACAAGCTTATATTGCCCATATTCCCCACACTTCCCCTTCTGTGCGGTTAGTTTCTGCGGCGGATAAACTGTATAATGCTCAATCGATTTTAAAAGATTATCGTCAACTGGGAGAGGATTTATGGCAAAGATTTACAGGCAAAAAAGAAGGAACTCTATGGTACTATAGATCCTTAGTTGATGCTTTTCGTCAAGTAGAATCAACACCTTTAGTTGAAGAATTAGATCGGGTTGTTTCCGAACTTGAACAGTTAGTGAAACAAGATCATTAACCCTCAAGAATTATCTTATTTTAATGGATTAATAATGGCAAATGTTCGTTTAGAAAATATTACCCGACGTTATCATACCACCCTTGCAATTGAAGAGATTAATTTTGAAGTTCCCGATGGAGAATTCTGGGTATTAGTAGGGCCATCGGGTTGTGGAAAATCAACAATTTTAAGAACCATTGCTGGCTTAGAAACAGCCACTTCTGGCAATGTTTATATTGATAATACCTTAGTGAATGAGATTCCAGCGCGTAAACGAGATGTAGCGATGGTCTTTCAAAATTATGCCCTTTATCCCCATCTCAGCGTTGCTGAAAATTTAGCATTTGGCTTAAAAATGCGGGGAGTTAATGCCACAAAAACCCAAGAAATAATTCAAAAAGTAGCTCAATCTCTTTCCATTGAACATTTATTAAATCGCAAACCCAAACAACTTTCAGGAGGACAACAACAACGGGTTGCTTTAGGACGAGCGATCGCCCGTGAACCGAAAGTTTTCCTATTAGATGAACCCTTATCAAACTTAGATGCTCAACTGCGAGATGATACCCGTGCAGAACTCAAACAACTGCACCAACGCTTAGGAATTACAACCATTTATGTTACCCATGATCAAGTAGAGGCGATGACGTTAGCCGATAAACTGGTAATTCTCCATCAAGGAAAAATCCAACAAATCGGTGATCCGCAAAGAGTTTATTCTCGACCTAAAAATCGGATGGTTGCCACTTTTTTAGGGAATCCTCCCATGAATATTTTACCAATTACATACAGAAATAGTTTATTTTGGATTGGAAATCAATCCTTAACTTGTCCGAGCGCAATTCGAGAAAAATTACAACCCCAGGAAGGTCAAAAATTTGATTTAGGGATTCGTCCTGAACATATTCAATTCATCACTTCCGAGAATGTTATTGATGATTTACAACAAGATGTTTGGGCCTTTGAAAAAGTCCCCCTGGATGTGGAAGTCAGTGTTGTCGAACCCTTGGGCCGAGAAACATTAGTTCGCGCTGATATCCCCCAAACCGATCAATATTTTATTCAATTTCAAGTCCCTATTCACCATCGCCTTCATCCCGGCGATCGCTTAACCATCAAACTAGATTTGAATCAGATTTTAATCTTTAATGCCACAACAGGCGATACTCTCTATCCTTAAAATCTTCATCGGGTGCGTCAGGTCAAGTTCCAGGCCCCACCCAACCATTAATTTTGTATCTAAAGTAACTGAAATTCTTGACAGACTATGATTTTTAGATTATCTTAAAAACATCCTCTTCAAAGCCAAAAAGAGAGGCAATTAAAGCCCCGAAATTAGTAAAGAAAGTTGAACTAATATGGATTTTTATTAAATCCGTAAAAAAAATTAAACTCTACATAAAAAATATTCTATTTTCCTAATTTTGAATCATACTTAAAAATAAATCCTGAGTCGATGAGGATAGTACGCTGTCCGGTGGGAAGAGTGAAATCGTCAACTATTGGGGTTGTTTCACCCCAATCCTCATCTATCCTCCATTCAGGACTATTCCCTACCCCCCTAAAACCAATATGATGCTTTTAAATCAACCTAATTTGAAACAGGATGAATCTGAAATTAGGAATCAGGATGATATTTTTCCGATTAGTTACTCTACCCTAGATGTTAGAGCATTAATCAGTGAAATTTTAAGTTGTTATCCCATTGATACCGTTGAAAAATGTAAATTTTGGCATCGAGGGTTAAGTGATGTTTATTTCATAAAAACTCAAACTTCTCGTTATTTTTTAAGAATATCCCATCAACATTGGCGATGTCAAGCAGAAATTGAATTTGAGCTTGAATTGCTAGATTTTTTGCATAATCATCAAATCCCAGTTGCTTATCCCTTAAGAACAACAGAGGGAAAATTATTCATTGAAATTAATGCCCCTGAAGGCAAACGATATGCAGTATTATTAGTTAATGCTCCCGGTCAAATTGCCATTGGAGATTTGAATATCAGCCAAAGTTTAAAATTAGGCGCGACCGTTGGTAAAATTCATCAAGTGGCTGTAAATTTTCAACCTTCAGTTCAACGCCAACCTTTAAATTCTGATTATTTATTAGAGAGTTCCTTCCTAACCATTGCTCCCTATTTAAAAAACAGACCACTGGATTTAAACTGTTTAGCAGACATTGTATTTCAACTCAAAGCTCAATTGCAAAATTTACCTCAAAACCCTCCTTTTTGGGGAATTTGTTGGGGTGATCCCCATAGTGGTAATGCTCATTTTACTTCCGATGATCAAATTACCCTATTTGACTTTGATCAATGTGGATATGGGTGGCGAGCGTTTGATATTGCTAAGTTTTTACAAGTTTCTTTACAGTCGGGACTGAGTAAAAAAGTTCGAGAAGCTTTTTTAGTTGGGTATGAAGGCATTAACCCATTAACTGAACTGGAAAAAAGCAATATTCAAGCTTTAACTCAAACGGCTCATATTTGGGCTTGGGCGATTAGTATTATTAACGCAGAACAGTTTAACTATAGCCGTTTAGATCCGAGTTATTTTACTCGATATTTACAACAATTAAAACGCTTACATTCCCCAGACTGGCAATAAAATCAATTCAAAATTAGTCCGGGAGAAATCCACAACTAATTTCAATAATGCGATTGTTCTGTAATTTAAAATAGAGATACGATCCCCCTGAAAAGGAATAGCTGACAACTTGAATATCCTCTTGACTGTGGGGTTCTTGTTGACCATAAACCTCGAATATACGATTTAAAGAATCTCCCACCCGCACCCCGTCCGGTGTAGCTAAACTCCCATCAGTGGTGGTTAAAACCACAATTCTTTCATCTCCAATATCAACAATTAAATTAGGATAAACCAGTCGAGCATAGGTGTTATAGTTCCCCGGAGGATGTTTTAGAATTTGAAGCGGTGTTCCTAAAACGTCTAATTTTGAGGGTAAATCTCCTAAGCGAAATTCCCCTAAACCCAGTTGTTTTTCTGGGGAAGGATCAGCTACACTTGCAGAAATTCCGAATGGAATCGGGAGAGTATTAAAAGCTATAACTCCACTTCCCAGAAGCAGAAGAGTAAGCAAAATATTGAAAGGATTTTTCATTTAATTTTTCCCCATCTAACGCTCTAACTTTTAAATTGGGTAAATTTCCAACAATCTCAGCTTTATCTGTAACGGGAAATTGTAAAATATCCCCCAAGGAATGGGCGAGATCTGTCGAAAGCAGTAAGATTTGTTCATCAGGAAATTCTTTGGCCCATTGTAGGGCAAACCCATAGGAAAGGGTGGTTATTCCCACACCCCCTTTTCCACTGAATAATACTAGACTAAGGGTGTTGAAATTAAACATTTTAATCAACGTTTGCTATATTTCTACTTTAGCGGTTTGTGGTGGCTTAAGAGATAAAACCCTAGGAATGTGTTCGATGTAGCCTTAGCCTCTTGTGTCAGTTGTTCAAGTGTTATAGCCCTGGCAAAAATTTTAGCGACTGATCTCCCATCGCAAGCGGTAGAACCGTTGATCAGCCAGACTAGAATACAGAGGGAATCGTAAAATCTGCCCCAACTTAGAATTGAACTGTCACAGGATAGAGAATAAAGGGGTTGTTAATTACAGATAATAGAAACCAAGAGTAAGGTTCAATTGACAAATGAGAACTCGGAAACAAGGAAAGAAATTGATCCCTCTTGAGAGATAATCAAGATCCTGTCCCGCCTTGGACAATCTCGAAGATCTAAACATCCCTAACCTTCATTTTTGCCCTCGGATGAAGGAATCAATCACTAACTTAGAACAGAATTAGGACGTGAATATTATGTTGAACAACCTGAGAAAAAAATACAGTGGGATTATGGCATTATCATTAGTTGGAGTCATGAATGCCACTCCTAGTTTAGCTTATCCGGTGGGGGTAACTTCTACCCCTGCAACGATTATACCCTCAACCTCTGAGTCCATACAGCCCCAGACTTCAACATTAGAATCCCTGTTAAAGGGGCCCCAAGTCAGCAGACGGATTTCTGAATGCTACGATAATGGGTTATGTTAGATGTTAACCCTTGGTGAAAGTTGATGGTACTGATCAACCCTCGATTCACTAAGTTTCAACGGACGGGCCGTATCCTGTTAGACTTCCTTTGCTGGAATCTATCCGCCATTCTTTGGGTAAAGAGGCAGCAGGGGCGGAATGTGCCTAATTTTTTATTAAAAATCCCATATTGATTCTTTTAATTATTTCTAATTGTTAAAACTTAATCAAGTTTTATCGGCTAACAAGAACTATGGGGTTTTTGTTAACGGCTTGGAGTGGTAATTAGAAATTTAAACTTAACTATCCCTTGCTAAAGTAACCGTTTAATGACAATCCCTCAAGGAGATTTTTAACGATGGCACTTTATCCCGTAAACGATATTATTAGCCATAATCATCAGCAAATTCATACCTTGGGTCGAGCATTGGCGAAAATGCAAGGAAGTTTTTCCTTATTGTTGGTACGGTGTAACTATGAAAGTTTACGGAAACAAATTGTTACTCAACTTAAACAAGAATCTTCCCTTCTCATTGATGAATTCCAACTTTCTCCAACAAGTCAAACCTTATATGGTTCGATTAAAGCTGAAGTAGAATCAAATTATCCTTCTGTATTAATGGTTTATGGATTAGAATCGGTTATTGCAATAGATGTAGTTTTACATTCAGCGAATTTAGGAAGAGAAGCTTTTCGTAATTTTCCCTTTCCAGTCGTGTTATGGATTAATGATAAATTGTGGAAAAAACTGAATCGTAATGCACCGGATTTTACCAGTTGGGCAACAACCTATGAATTTTTGCTGAGTTCCGATGAATTAATTAGCTTTTTAGAGGAAAGATCATCCTTAGTCTTTGCCAAAGTTCTCGCCGCAGGTGCAGAAGGATTTTTACCTACTGCTGCTATTTTAGGCTCAGAATCAGGAACGGAACTTCAGGCGGCTTATCAAGATTTAAAAAAGCGAGAAATTACGATTGATCAATCGTTAGAAGCGAAGTTAAAATGGATTTATGGTCGCTATTTTTATTCCCAACAACAAATTCCTCTGGCGCTGCAACAGTATCAACAAGCCTTAAGATTTTGGCAACAATACCCGGTTTCCCCTACTGCTGATCATTTCTTACTCTGGCAAGGATTAATTTGGTTTGAGATGGGGTTATGTTGGTGTTATTTAGCAGAACAACATCGTTATCGCAAGGGGGAACGAGAATGGAAACAAGCAAGGGATTGTTTTCAACAGTGTATTGAGCGATTTGAACAGGCTCAAAAACCTGATTTAGTCGCTATATTTTTAAATAAAATTGGAGAAACCTTAATTTATTTACAAGATTGGGAAAGTCTGCGGAATTTAGCTTTAAAAGGGCGAAAATTACATCAAAATTTGGGAGACCGTTTCCAGATTCAACTCGCTCAGGATTATGGATTTTTAGCTTTTGTTGCCCTAGCAGATCAAGATTGGAATAATACTCAAGAATTAGCCTCGGTTGCCTTAGAAATTCTAGTTTTAGAGGCTCGAAAAAATCCCGATAATCCTTGTATTCCAGTCATTAAAAGTTTTTGTTTATTTATATTAGCCAAAGCCTTAGAACAGCAAGGGTTAAAATCAAAGGCGATTGAAATATTAAGAACATCGGCTCAAACCATTAAAACGACTTTGTTAACGGTGAGTTTAATTCGTTTGTATCTGTATATTTTACAAACATTAAGTCGCCTTCATTTTGAATTGGGGGATTATCAAGAAGCATTTCAAATTAAAGAAGAATATCGCAATCAATCGAGTGCTTATGGTTATACTGCCTTTGTAGGAGCCGGACGATTACAACCTCGAAAACAAGCGGTTACTTCAACATTAGATCCCAGCCAATTTACCCACAATTTTACTGATGAAATCACGGCTTCAGGACGGGAAGAAGCGATTAACCATCTGTTAAAACGTATGGCGAGTAACTATCATAAATTAACCGTCATTTATGGTCAATCGGGTGTAGGAAAAAGTTCGATTTTGAGGGCTGGATTAGTTCCCGCAGTCCAACGAAAAATTATTGATGCTCGCATTAGTATCCCGATTATTATTAAAAGCTATAATTCTTTTTTAATTGAGTTAGAGCAAAAACTGATCAATCAGGATTTAGAGCATTCAACTGCTGCTGATCCCTTAAATTTAGATACTGATTTCAATGATGCAGAGACACAATTAGAACCTCTAAATTATACCAATATTTTAACACAAGTTATTGAAAAATTGCAAGAGAATGGCAGAAAAAATTTATTGACTATTTTAATTTTTGATCAATTTGAAGAATTATTTTTTATTCAGTCTCCCAACAATCAAAAGCTATTCTTTGAATTTTTAAAAAATGCTTTAAATTTACCCTTTGTAAAAGTTATTATTTCATTACGAGAAGATTATTTACATTATTTACTAGAAGGAAGCCGTCAAGTTAATTTAGAAGCCATTAATAACGATATTTTAAGCAAAGATATTTTATTTTATTTAGGAAATTTTAGCGAGACAGAAGCTTATAACGTAATCAAAAGTTTAACAGATCGTGCCCATTTTTATTTAGAAGATGCCTTAATTCAAGCCTTAGTTAAAGATTTAGCAGAAGATCGAGGAGAAATCCGTCCCATTGAATTGCAAGTTGTTGGAACTCAACTCCAAGCTGAAAATATTACCACCTTAGAAGCTTATCAACAACAAGGCCCCAAACAAAAATTAGTCGAACGATTTTTAGAAGAAGTAATTCAAGATTGTGGGCCAGAAAATGAAACAATGGCGCGTTTTGTTTTATATGCCTTAACGGATGAAAATGATACTCGTCCCTTGAAAACGAGAACAGAATTAATTGAAGAATTAAAACAAAAATTAAATCCAGAACAGGTCTTAAACTGCTTAGATATCATTCTTTATATTTTAGAAAAATCGGGCTTAGTTTATCGAGATATTAGCCCAACAGGAGAATTTTATCAACTGGTGCATGATTATTTAGCTGGATTTATTCGACGACAGAATAGGAGTGATCAAGAAGAAGAAATTGCTAAATTGCAACAAGAAAAAGCCCAACTCATCCAGGAAAAAGAAATGAGCAAAAAACTATCAGAAGAACAAGAAAAACGCCATCAAGCAGAAGAAAAGAATCGTCGTTTAGAACGATTTCTAGGATTAATTATTGGAACAGTTGTTATTGGTGTTGCAGTAATATTTTATGCCAATGCCCAAAATCAAGTAAAAGCTCGAATTCAAGCGTTAACTTCAGCCAAAAATGCCCTATTATTAGCCGATCAACAAGATCAATTAGGGGTATTAACAACCACCGTCCAAATTGGTCAAAACACCTTAGAAACAAAAGCATCAGAAGCAACAAAAACAGAAATCGCCGAAGGGTTAATGCAAATGATTTCGGGAATTCAAGAACGAAATCGTTTAGAGGGACATCAAGGAACAATTCTAGGCGTTAATTTTAGTCCCGATGGTCAACGAATTGCAACAGCCAGTAGTGATCGGACGCTGAAAATTTGGAGCCTTGATGGTAAATTATTAACTAAACCTGGGCAATTTCCGCACACCAGTCCCATTAAAAGTGTTCGCTATAGTCCCGATGGCAAAATCATCGCCACTACCACAGCTAGTGTTGATGACCCCAATCAAAATCAAGTTTTATTATGGACAGAAAACGGAACACCCATCCCTCACCGTCCGATGAAACATCAAGAAGTGATTAATAGTATTAGTTTTAGTTACGACGGCCAAAAATTAGTGACCGCTAGTAATGATAAAACCGTTAAATTATGGGCTTTAGATGGAACGTTACTTCAGGAATTTAAAGGGCATCAGGATCGAATTTTTGACGCTGAGTTTAGTCCTGACGGTCAAACTATTGCCAGTTGTAGTAAAGATGGAGAATTGAAAATTTGGTCAATCGATGGAACCTTAATTCGTAGTATTAAAGCCCATAATCAACCCGTTTATGATCTTGATTTTAGTCCCGATGGCAAACTGATTGTTTCTGCTAGTGGCGATCGCACTCTAAAACTTTGGAACGCAGAAACCGGAGTAGAAATTAAAGTTCCCTTAAAAGGTCATAATGATGATGTTTTAAGTGTCAATTTTAGTCCCGATAGTCAATTTTTAGTCAGTGGTGGTCGCGATCGCACTGTTAAACTTTGGAACCTAAAAGGAGTCTTACTCAAAACTTTTATTGGTCATCGAGATAATGTTTGGGGTGTGGAATTTAGTCCCGATGGTCAAACCTTGGTATCCGTCAGCGCCGATACCACCGCCCGACTTTGGGATCGAAGTCGAGATCCCTTGAATACCACCTTACAGGGTCATACCGGACGGGTCTGGGGTGTCAGTTTTAGTCCCGATAGTCAAATTTTAGCGACTGGAAGTGAAGATAAAACCGTAAAATTATGGGGATATCAAGAGCCTCTACAATATAGTTCAAAGCCTTTTTTGACCTTAGAGCATCCCAGTAAAGTGAACTGGGTAAGTTTTAGTCCCAATAGTCAAGAAATTGCCACAGCCAGCGAAGATAAAATTCTGCGACTTTGGGGGAAAGACGGTCAGTTGTTGCGAACCTTAAGCGGTCATACCCAAGCGGTTAAAGTTGTCACCTTTAGTCCCGACGGTCAAACCTTAGTCAGTGCCAGTGAAGACAAAACCGTAAAATTATGGGACAAACAAGGAAAATTGATCACCTCCTTACCCCATCAAGATGCTGTTTGGGATGTCCGCTTTAGTCCCGATGGCAAAATCTTAGCCACAGGGGCGAGTGTTTCCAAACCCACAAACCAACCGCCCGCTAACGGCGTTACCCTGTGGACAAAACAAGGGAAACAATGGCAACCTACCTCAAAATTACCTGCGGAAAATCCCGTAACAACGTTAAGTTTTTTAGGGAATTCTCAACAACTAGCTGTTGCTGTTAATGATCAGGTTACACTTTGGAAATTGAACGATAAAAAATCCCATTCTTCTTGTCCATTAGGACATCATGCAACGGTACAAAGTTTAAGTTATTATCCCCAGGGGCAAATTTTAGCAACGGCTAGTGATGATAAAAAAGTTAGATTGTGGCAGATTAATGATCGTCTTTGGGATTTATCAAACTGCAATGGCATTGAACCTTTAATGGTGTTAGAACAAGATGATTTTGTCAATAATATTAGTTTTAGTTCTGGGGATGCCCCTCTTCTGGCTATGGCCAAGGATAATGGAACAGTGATTCTGTGGAGTTTAGCGAATTTAGACTTACATCATCAGATGGAACAAAGTTGTACCTGGTTACACGATTATCTCACCACTAACTTAACCCAATTGCAGGAACAAAATCGCAATTTATGTAATTATCCGGTAAATACGAGTTTTTTAAGAACGAATGAGATCAACAAATAGCCCCAGAAAATATTACTTGAGTGCCTGCTTATTCCCTTATTGGGGAAGACAGTGTATGATTTTGGCAAACCCGATTACCCTCAATCCTAATCTTCAATGGTGATAGAAAAAGCCGAACAAATCCTCAATGGTGCCATGCCAGAGTTTTTGCAAAATGGCTATGCTTGTACAAGTATGGACAAGGTAGCAAAATCGGCTGGTGTGTCTAAACAAACCCTTTATAGCCATTTTTCCGATAAAGATGGATTATTTACGGCATTAGTTGAACGCATTGCTACCGAGAAATTTAATTTGGTTTGGTCACACCCTTTAGAAGGTCAACCCGAAGAAGTCTTGCGGGATTTAGCGAAACGCCTGGTTAAGGAAAATATTAATGATAATGAATATTTGTGTTTTGTCCGTTTAATTGTTGCTGAATCTGGAAAACGTCCAGATTTAGCACAATTATTTTTAATGAAACTTTGTCAACCTGCGGTGATTATTCTGACCCAATATCTTCAAGAACATCCCGAATTAAATATTATTGATTGTGAAGCCACAGCCCGGATTTTTGTCGGTTCATTAATCCATTTTATGATGGTTCAAGAAGTTCTATCCGGCAAAGAAATTATGCCCATTGACGAAGATCGGATGATTAATAGTTTAATCCATTTAATTATTAATCAAAAAGAATTGTTGACAGTAATCACTAATCCGTAGAGTGCCATGTGTAGAGACGCGCCATGTGTAGAGACGCGCCATGTGTAGAGACGCGCCATGTGTAGAGACGCGCCATGTGTAGAGACGCGCCATGTGTAGAGACGCGCCATGTGTAGAGACGCGCCATGGCGCGTCTCTACGGGTTCCAAAACCCGACTACGGTTGAACGTTTACAGGGTTAGCTGAGGGTTCGGTAGCAGGGGAAGGTTGGGGGTTTTCCAGAAGTTGGCGTTGTCTTTCCCGAAATTGAGTTGCTGCGTCCTGAATATTTTGGCGTTGTTTATTCCCGACGGCTTCATAATCAACATTAAATCGTCCTAATCGAGAATTATGAATAATATCTAACATAGTCTTCTGACTATTAGAATCACTTAGAGGGTCAGGATTATCAGACCGTTGAAATTCTTGTAAAGGGTTAACTGAAGTAGACTGAGCCAAACTCACTGAAGTAAATCCCAAAATCCCAATTCCAGCAGCCACAACCGTATAGGAGAAGAGTCTCAAACCCAATTTCAATCCCTTAAAGTGCATGATTACAACCTCACTACCTGAAAAATAACTATAAAAACTTAGATTTCCATATTGTAGCTATTTTTTGGAAAATTTAAAATAAAGATTCCCCCTAACGTTCTGGAAATTTAGACTGTTGGGGGAATTAATCTTTAAATAAATTTTATTCTGGTTTTAAGCAAACCGACGCTTTAATAAGGGCTGAATTGAGAGTAAAGCGACCGTTGCAAATCCGAATAAAACCAATAATGCACCTCCAAACGTGATGGTGGCAAAGGGAGCGTGCATCACTACACTATTGAGAGCCCAATTCTGATGTAAGTATAAATAACGAATGGGTTCAATGGCATAACTGAGGGGATTCAGGGAAGCTACAACTTGTAACCAAGTGGGCATAAAGGATAAAGGCGCGAGGGCGGTACTGGCAAATAAAAGCGGTAAATTCGTCACAAAGATCACCGCAATTAATTCAATATGACCGGGTAAAGCAAAAGCTAATCCTAAACTTAAACCCGTTACCCCTAGCACTAATAAAAGCACAATCAAAGTAATGATACTTAATCCCCCAATTCCAGGTAATCCTGCTCCTAAAAAGGCTCCGGCTGCCACAATCACCGACGTTTGAATTAAGCTCAAAGTGACGATATAAATTGCTGAAGCTAAAACAATAGAAAAGCGAGACACTAAAGGAGCCACTAATAACCGATTTAAAAACCCAAATTCTCGGTCAAACATCACAGGTAAACCTGCATTTAAAGCTCCTGCAAAGGCTGTAAAAACAATAACCCCAGCCCCTAAAAACTGAGCATAATTTAGGGTTTCTCCAAACAATCCTTTGGGGGCATTTTGAAATAAAGCACCAAACAAAATTAACCACATCAAAGGTTGAATAATCCCAGCAATTAAAGTAGAAGGACGACGTTGTAATTGAATAAACAACCGACGGGTTAAGGCTAGGGTTTCTTGCAGGAATTCTCCGACTAAATTCGGTTGTTGATTAGTCGTTTGATGGGAAGGTGATAATTTAACAGATGTTGTTGAACTGCTCATAGTGGTTAACGATTGAGGGTTGACTGTTCAGGGTCGGGAATTAAAAACCCAGTTTCTAGCGCATACTTTTCTTTTTCTCAGCTTTTAAATCTCGATTACTGGCTGCTGCAATTTCAGCATCAAGTAAAGTTCGACCGGTTGCTGCTAAATAAACATCATCTAAACTGGGCCGAGATTGGGCAATACCAAAGGTCGGTAAACCCGCATCTTTTAACGCCTGTTGAATCGTAAACAACGCATCACTTTGAGGTTGAACGACTAAATTTAAAGAATTGCCTTGAGCATTATTAATAATAATCTCTTGTACAAAAGCGAGAGATTGTAATAAGGCTTTGGCTTTTTCGGCTTCTTCCAACGGCGAAAATTCTCGAATTCTCAGGGTAATGCGATCGCCTCCAACTTGATCTTTTAACTCAGAGGGTGTACCCGTTGCAATCACCACACCTTGATCAATAATTGCCACTCGATCTGCTAAAGCATCCACCTCTTCTAAATAATGACTGGTGATTAAAACCGTTGTGCCATTTTCTCTTAATTGACGGAGGAAATTCCACACTGCGACCCGACTTTCAATATCTAAGCCAACGGTCGGTTCATCTAATACTAATAAATCCGGTTGATGCAGTAACCCGGACGCTAAATCCAAGCGTTTCCGAATTCCCCCAGAATAGGTTCCGGTTTTTTGATCAATCCAATCTTCTAATCCTAATAAATTCGTAACCTGATGAATTCGTTCTGCAATCAGAGCACGAGGGATATGATAAAGGGCGGCTTGTAATTGCAATAATTCCCGTCCAGTTAAGACTTTATCAAGGGCGACTTCCTGAGCGACATAACCTAAGCGTTGACGAGCTAATCTCGGTTGGTCTATCACAGAAATACCCGATATTTCTAAACGTCCAGCATCAGGAGTAATTAACGTACACAATGCACGCAGGGTTGTGGTTTTTCCGGCGCCATTGGGGCCAAGTAAACCAAAGATTTCCCCCGGTTGGACATCAAGAGACACATCTTTAACAGCCCGGATAGAGCCATAGGATTTTTGTAGATTTTGGATTACAACAGCAGCAATCATAATAGTACACGTTTAAATAAATTAAGGGTGTTGACGGGTACGGGCGGACTCTGGGAGAGCCTGGTTAATCAACAAAAATCTTGATAAACCTGCCCCAACGACGGTTGACGGTTGGCTGTTAACCGTTAACGGCTCAACTGCCTTCATACTTCTAAACAATTTCCTTTTTTGTATTGTATCTCTCTTTCCCTAGAGAATAGCTGGACTCAACAAACACCCCTCTAAATCAAGACTTGCCAATTTTTCATAAGCATGATTAATCAAGCGTTCTCCTCGTAATGCTCCTGTATTTGCACCCGGACAAATATACTGCAAGGTATCATAATTAAAGCGTTCCAATATGAATCGAATACTGTTTAGCTGTCGTGGCCAGTGAAAGGTTTTGGCGGTGCGGAGGGGTACAGGTTGACCTTGGAGATTGGGTAAGAGATGACGTCCGGTGAACAAAACCCCGGCCTGCCCCCTAAAATAAAGACAAGATGAACCAGGAGAATGTCCAGGTGTCCAAAAAACCGAACTTTGGGAACTCAGCCTTAACTCCGTCTCAAAGGTTGTTACCGTTGACTCCGGTAATAAATAAGCTTCTTGTTCTTGGATGACAATCTGACATCCCCATCTGTTTTGAATCTCTCGTGATGAACCTATTGCACCCCGATGGGTAATGAATAACCCTTGAACACCTCCCTGTTGCTCTAAAAATTGCTGATTTGTTTCATTCCAGGGCGGCGCATCGATCAAGATGTTCATCTGGTTCTCTACAATAAAATAGGCAGTTCCGCCCAAGGTGTCCCGGTTGGGTGGGAAAGCATAAATATTTTCCAGTACAAGCCGGGGAAGTTTGGGGACAGAACGCTCCTGGGACATATCGTTATTTTTTTTAGGTTCAATTTTTGATTTTAATCGAACTTGTTTATTGAATTAAAACGACAGATGATCATGTTATTTTGGTTACTGATTTTAGGGTTGATGACCTATTGGCTTCTACAACGGGGAGTTGCTCAAATTACTCGAACTCCCATTTGGTTGCTATGGTTGGTGATGATGACTCCGGCGTTCATTTGGGGAACCTGGATGTTTGCTTATGATCAAAAACCAATTCCCGCAGAATTAGTCATTATTCCTTTTATTGCTTGTCCCTGTTTATATTGGTTTTTAGTCCAATGGGGTCGTCTTCCGCCGCCTACATCATCAGACTCCGCTACCCCAACCGAACCTAGTCTTCCTGTGGAAAATCCCCCCTTACCTCGTCCTTTAGATCAACAAGAAGAAGACATTCTTCGCACTTGTTTTCCTTGGACTGTTTTTCCCCTGCATCATATTGAATATCGACTACAAGCTGTGATTTGTCGGGGTCAATTACGGTCTAATCCTGATGTAGCTTATCGAACGATTCGAGATAATATTAAAGCTAAATTTAGCGATCGCTTTTTAATTGCCTTTCAACAGGATCTCAAAGATAAACCCTTTTTTGCGTTGGTTCCTAACCCTTATCCAGAAAATACCGAAAATTTACTCAATCCTGATGTTTTAAACCGTCCAATTTTATGTTTAGCACTGATATTAATTACTTTGTTTACAACAACATTGGCAGGTGTGGAAATGGAGAATATTTCCCTAGATGCTTGGCAAGCAAATCCCCGTTTATTAGTATCTGGATTACCTTATAGTTTGTCCTTAATGGCAATTTTAGGAATTCATGAGTTAGCTCATTATTTAACCGCGATTCGGTATAAAATGAAAGCGACATTACCTTATTTTCTACCCATTCCATTTTGGTTAGGAACCTTGGGGGCGTTTATCCAAATGCGATCGCCGTTTCCCCACCGGAAAGCGTTATTTGATGTCAGTATTGCTGGGCCTTGGGCAGGATTTATCATCAGTTTACCGTTATTAATTTTAGGGTTAAATCAGTCAACGGTTGTTCCCTTTGATCCGAAAATTTCTGGATTTTTAAATTTTGAATCCTTGAATCCAAGTTTTTCGTTTTTATTAACAATATTGAGTAAATTAATATTAGGGGATGCCTTCACGTCTGAACAAGCGATTCATTTACATCCGATGGCGATCGCGGGATATTTAGGATTCATTGTCACAGCAATTAATTTAATACCAGTGGGACAATTAGATGGGGGTCATCTGGTTCATGCTATGTTTGGTCAAAAAACCAGTTTCGTGATGGGTCAATTCACTCGATTTTTTATCTTAATTTTAGCATTAATCCACAGTGAATTTATAGCCTTAGCTTTGTTATTATTCTTTTTTCCGTTACAAGATGAACCTGCCTTAAATGATGTCAGTGAATTGAATAATATTCGAGATATTATTGGGTTTGTCACCTTGGGGTTATTATTGTTGATTTTATTACCCATGCCTTCTGTTGTTGGTCAATGGTTGAATTATTAATCTTAAAATCCGGTTAAACCGCTTTTTTATTAAAGCGTCCAACCTGTCTTAAGGCATCTAAAAAGGTATAAACCGCCGGAGAATGGAGGGCATTTTTTAAGACCATTACACCGATGACTCGAATTAAGGGATCGGGTAATTGACAAACTTGAACGAGGGGGGGAACCGGACGTGCTGCTAAACCCGGAATAATTGAGACTCCTAAACCTTGAGCCACCATGCCTAAAATTGTTGAATCTTCTCGCACATGATAGGCAATATTTAAAGGAAAATTCGTTTTTTTTAAATATTTTAAAATCAACGAAGAACAACAACTGGTTGATGAGAGAATTAAGGGATAGGATACTAATTGTTCCCAGGTTAAACGGGAACTATTAATGTTATAATGGGGAGGAAGAATGGCGATATAATCATCTTTTAAAATTTCCCAAACTTCAAATTCGGGACTGGTGGGTAAATAAGTAAATCCAATATCCGCTTGTCCCGTGCGAACTGCGTGTTCCATTTCTGGGGTATCATCAAATTCTGTTAAACTCACCGTCACGTCTGGGAAATGGTTGCGAAATTGAGCAATCACAGAGGGTAAAATATGAGTCGAAACACTGCGAAACGAAACAATCCGAATATTGCCACCTTGTAATCCTTTTTCGCGGTTGGCTTCCTGAACCATTTGCGCTAAAATCTCTTGAATTTGACGCGCTTGACTGACCATCCTTTCTCCCAAAGGCGTTAAAACCGCTCCATATCGTCCCCGTTTGATCAAGATAACGCCTAATTCAGCTTCCAAGGTGGCGATCGCATGACTCACCGTAGACTGGGATAAATTCAGGTTCAATGCAGCTTCGCTGAAGTTTCCCGCCTCAGCAACGGCGACTAACGCTCGGAGTTGGGAGAGTTTCAAATTTTGGGGATTCATAGCCACAATACCCTATTTCCGTGACTGCTCTATCTATCGATTTTATCGATATTACCTATCGATGTTATCCGTTGATTTTTTATTGTAAGGGAAATAGAGTAAGTTTAACCGCTAAAAACTCTCAAATTCTTCTGTAATGAGGAGAGAAATTGTTATGAATAATCTCACCGTTTATTTAATTTTGGATTCCCTTAACTCCCTTCACCCGTCCACCTCAAAACCCGTTTTCTCATCCCGCCATTTTCTGACAAAAATTCAATCCACTTGGAATAAAATGATCGCGATGGTCACGGCGGGAAAAGAACCCAAAATTTGGTTATCCTCTGATGCTGAAGGCAAACGCTACTGGAATGCCTTTGATCCGCAAACCCATTGCTTTGTTGAACATTTATCAGAAGAGGAAATGCGAATTTGGATTGAAGAGCGATATCGTTTTTAAAGGGAATTTAGGTGTTTAGATACAGCACTTCTCAACCCTGTATAACGGATTTTACAACCCAAGAATGCGTTCTGCTAAACTGATCCTGGTTTTTCCTGCTGACCTTCAATAATTTTGGGGGACAATCGGGATCAGACGTCAAGACATCATCTCAAGTTAGAATCAAAAATGTTATTCTGATGACAATTACCTGACCCAAAGCGGGTAAACCTAGACATAGCTGAGTTATTGACCTCCATAAAGCGGATAAAAGGAAGAAAATTACAAAGTTGGGGATTCAACATCTTTACCGAAGACCCATAATCTGTAACTATATTCAGATTAAGCCTTGTGGGGATGATCCCCTTCTGGTAAAATCAGAAACAAAAGTTAGTATTAAATACTTAGCTTGCCTGAGTGCAAGGCCTTCTGTCAGTCGGGAGTCTGTTCACTACCATAAGTTGAGGTTTACTTTACCTTCAGATGAGGTCAGGACTCGACAATGCTGGCGTTGGTGATAGTTTTAATACTCAAAATTCAATGATTAAATTGTCAACAGTTTCTTTTAGGTTAGAGGAAGATGGGAAATAAGCCGGATCGCGTGGTTTTAATTGGCGTTGCTGGAGATTCCGGGTGCGGAAAATCAACATTTTTACGTCGAATAACAGACATCTTTGGAAAAGATTTTGTGACGGTTATCTGTTTAGATGACTATCATTGTTTAGATCGAAAGCAACGTAAAGAAACCGGAATTACGGCTCTAGATCCTAGAGCTAATAATTTTGATTTAATGTATGAGCAAATCAATGCTCTTAAAAATGGTGTCTCTATTGATAAACCCATTTATAACCACGAAACTGGCGAGATCGATCCCCCCGAACGGATTGATCCGAATCATATTATCGTGATTGAAGGGTTACATCCGTTATATGACGAACGGGTGCGAGCGCTGCTAGATTTTAGTGTTTATCTCGATATCAGCGACGAAGTTAAAATTTCGTGGAAAATTCAGCGTGACATGGCAGAACGCGGCCATCGTTATGAAGATGTTCTCGCCGCTATTAACGCCCGTCGTCCTGATTTTGAAGCTTATATTGACCCCCAAAAGAAATATGCTGATGTGGTGGTTCAAATTCTGCCCACAAATCTGATTGCTGAAGATAAAGAACACAAAATCCTGCGGGTGCGTCTGGTACAGAAAGAAGGGGTGGAAGGACTCGAACCCGCCTACTTATTTGATCAAGGATCGACAATTCATTGGACACCTTGCGGACGCAAACTCACCTGTTCTTATCCGGGTCTAAAAATGTATTATGGCCCTGATAACTACTACGGAAATGAAGTGTCTCTCCTCGAAGTCGATGGTCAATTCGATAACCTTGATGAAATGATCTACGTCGAAGGACACTTAAGCAACCTGTCTACAAAATACTATGGGGAAATGACCCATCTGCTCCGCGAACACCAAGAGTATCCCGGTTCCAATAATGGTAGCGGATTATTCCAGGTGTTAGTTGGCTTGAAAATGCGCGCAACTTACGAGCGCTTAGTTGGAGTTACTGAAAAAGTAGCAGCAACCGTCTAAGTTTTTGACGGTTAGCGATTCACTCAAACCAACATAACGCGGGATAAACTGATCTCGCGTTATTTTTTATCTTAATTTTAGATGAGAAAGCCCAGCGCTATAACATATTTATTAATCTCAAACAGAAAGTTTGTTTCTCAGATTTAGCTGTCTCCCCAGAAACCGGGTTTCTAAAGTTATCTTGATTGATAATAACTAATCTCAAACAGAAAGTTTGTTTCTAACATTTAGCTGTCTCCCCAGAAACCGGGTTTCTGAAGTGTTCTTGATTGATAATAACTAATCTCAAAGAGAAACCCGGTTTCTCAGATTTAGCTGTCTCCCCAGAAACCGGGTTTCTAAAGTTATCTTGATTAATAATAACTAATCTCAAAGAGAAACCCGGTTTCTCAGATTTAGCTGTCTCCCCAGAAACCGGGTTTCTAAAGTTATCTTGATTAATAATAACTAATCTCAAAGAGAAACCCGGTTTCTCAGATTTACCTGTCTCCCCAGAAACCGGGTTTCTAAAGTTATCTTGATTAATAATAACTAATCTCAAAGAGAAACCCGGTTTCTAACATTTAGCTGTCTCCCCAGAAACCGGGTTTCTAAAGTTATCTTGATTAATAATAACTAATCTTAAAGAGAAAGTGGGTTTCTAACATTTAGCTGTCTCCCCAGAAACCGGGTTTCTAAAGTTATCTTGATTAATAATAACTAATCTCAAAGAGAAACCCGGTTTCTCAGATTTACCTGTCTATTAATCCTAATTTTTGTAAAGCTACGTTAGCAGCTTGCTTTTCTGCTTCTTTTTTGTTTTTAGCTTTTCCATAACCATAAACACGACCATTGACTAGAACTTCCACACAAAACACTCTATTATGATCACTTCCAGATTCTTCAATAAGAATATATTCAGGATTTTGTCTGTGTTGAATGATTGCCCACTCTTGAAAACGATTTTTTGCATCCGGTAAAATTTTAGAAGAGTTAGGCTCAATTTTGATTGTTTCTAATTGTTCTAACATCGGTTTTAACCATTCCCAAACCGCCTCAATACCAGAATCTTTATAATAAGCTCCAATAACCGCTTCTAAGGTATTACTTAATAATGATGGGTTAGTTCGACCTCCAGTTAATTCTTCTCCTTTCCCTAATTTCATCCATTTTCCTAAATTCAAATCCTGGGCTACTATTGCTAACGCTTCATTACTAACAATTTTTTCTCGTTTCTGGGTCAATATTCCTTCTGCTTCACCTAAATATTTTTCATATACAAAATCTCCGGCTAAGAATTGTAAGACAGAATCTCCTAAAAATTCCAGTTGTTCGTTATCTCCTTCTGTTCTAGTTGGATTTTCAAACATATAACTCCGATGAGTTAATGCGCGGAATAATAATTTAGGATCTTGAAATGGAATGATATCTAAAAGTTCTTTCAATTCCTCTCTAATTTTCTGATCCCCTTGAGAAATATTAGATTGAGTTGAATGAGATTTTTCTTGAATCAGAAGTTTTAAGACAATTTGTTTGTGTACATCAACCTGCTTTTCCTGTTCAGCATCAATTTTAACCAGTAACCGATGGATACTATCTAACGCACGAAAAGTGTCATCTGCTGAAAAGCAAGTCGAGGAATTATTATGCGCCCATTTATTTCGGACTTCAATCAGTTCATTGACTAAACCTCTTTCGGGAGATAAGTATATTTTGAAAACTTTATCCCATCGTTGATTAATAACACTTAATAATACAGAAATATCTTGAAGAATTTCTTCATCGCTGCGATTAGAATTACTTTTATTCGAGATGCAAAGTTTCACCTGAGAAAACCAAGCATTGCCATAAATTGATCTCATTTTTTCTTCAATGTAAGGAGACAAGACTTGACTTAATAAAGTTAAGCATTGACCAATTCTTTCATTGTTGCTAAGTTTCATATTGACTTCATCCTTTTTCTCTAAACTGGATAACAACAAAAAAACCACACCTATCAGTGCTGGAAAACAGCTTGATACTATAGGGTGAGTTAGCTTAGACTTTAACTACAACTCGATAATATTCGATTTCTGAAAAACTGATATTTTTTGGCTATCCCCAAATTTGATAAACTGGGAAATGAGCGATCGCTATAATGATCATGATGGAAAGTCAACCGAGGGAGATTGAACGTTATGTTACTTCAGAGGGTGTATTTCAATTTAAAATTAATTATGGCCCTGGCTATAGGATTTATTTTGGACAAGTTGGGTTAACCCTAATTTTATTACTCTGTGGTGGAGATAAAAGCACTCAGCAAAAAGACATTAAAAAAGCAAAAGAATATTGGAGAGACTACAATGCAAGACGTTAAAATTCCCGTTAGTGATAGTTACCATAATTATTTAATTGAATCTCTGAAAGATCCAGAAGAAGCCGCAGCTTATCTTGAAGTTGCTTTAGAAGAAGGTAGCGATCAACCTCAATTATTAAAAAAAGTCATCAGCAATATTTTAGAGGCTCACAGTCAATTAAATTATAGTTATGATTCTAATCAAATTAATCGAGAAAAACTTGATCAAGCTGTGGCATTAATCAATTGTATTGCAATTTATAATTTTATGGAATTAGTCGATCTTTTAGGTTTTAAAATCTCAATTCAGGTGAAAGAACCAGAAACAGCAGGGAATGAAGAATAACCAAATAATGTATTAGTCTCAGAAACCCAGTTTCTGAATAAGTCTTGATAGGATGCAATTAATTTCAGTTAGAAACCCGGTTTATTCCGCATTTAAGTTAATCATTTGTTGACTTAAGATTTCATAGGGATATTGATTAAATGTGATGGGCATAGCCCATCCTACTTGGGGAGATGTTGTTTTAAGGCTTGTTTTAAATATATTCCCGTGTAAGATTTAATATTTTTAGCAATATCTTCCGGTGTTCCTTCAGCAATTAATTCTCCGCCTTTATCTCCTCCTTCTGGCCCTAAATCAATTACCCAATCTGCACACCGAATGACATCTAAATTATGTTCAATGACTAAAATAGAATTCCCTTTATCTACTAATCGTTGTAACACATTTAACAATTGATGCACATCATAAAACGATAAACCCGTTGTCGGTTCATCAATTAAATATAACGTTTTCCCCGTTGCGCGTTTAGATAATTCTGACGCTAATTTCACCCGTTGTGCTTCTCCTCCTGATAACGTGGGTGCAGGTTGTCCTAAGCAAATATATCCTAAACCGACATCGACTAACGTTTGTAAACGACTCGCCGCCCTGGGGATATTTTCAAACACTTCTAAAGCCGTTTCTACAGGCATATTTAACACATCTGCAATGGAATATCCTTTATATTTCACCTGTAATGTTTCTCGGTTATATCGCGCTCCTTTACACACTTCACACTGAACATAAACATCGGGTAAAAAGTTCATTTCAATAATATTAACTCCCTGTCCACTACAAGCTTCACAGCGTCCCCCTTTAACATTAAAGGAAAATTGTCCGGCTTTATAACCTCTAGCTTTGGCTTCAATAGTTGCTGTAAACACCTCTCGAATAATATCGAAAACTCCGGTATAAGTTGCAGGGTTAGATCTCGGAGTTCGACCAATAGGAGATTGATCAATGACAATCACTTTATCCAATGCGTCTAACCCTTCTATTGCTTTTAAATCTTTAGGAAAGGGAACTTTTCGAGTAAAATGATGTTGTAAAGCCGGATACAGTAATTCATTCATTAACGTTGATTTTCCTGAACCCGAAACCCCGGTAATACTCACCAATTTTCCTAATGGAATTTCAACGGTAATGTTTCTTAAATTATTGCGACTAGCGTTAACTAATTTAAGCCTTTTTCCATTCCCTATTCGGCGTTCTGCGGGAGTTTCAATTTTTTTCCGTCCTGAGAGATAAGCACCTGTTAAAGAGGGTTCTGATTTTAACAAGATCTCTAAATTTCCTTGCGCTACAATTTCACCGCCATGCACTCCCGCCCCTGGCCCAATATCTACTAAATAATCCGCCGCCCGAATGGTTTCTTCATCATGTTCAACTACAATTAAGGTATTACCTAAATCTCGTAATTTAATTAAGGTATTTAATAGTTTAGTATTATCCCGTTGATGTAACCCAATACTCGGTTCATCTAAGACATACAAAACCCCCGTTAAACCCGCTCCAATTTGAGTGGCTAATCGAATTCGTTGAGCTTCTCCTCCTGATAACGTTGATGCGGTTCGAGCTAAGGTTAAATAATCTAATCCCACATCGAGTAAAAATTGTAATCGCGCTTTGATTTCCCGCAAGACTAATTCCGCAATTTTCGCCTGTCTTTCTGTTAGGTTTAACTGATTAATTCGGTCTAAACAGTCTCGAATAGAAACTGCTGTTAATTGATGAATGTGATATTGTCCAACACGCACCGCTAACGCTTCCGGTTTTAATCGTTTTCCTAGACAAACTTCGCAAGGTTGATCAATTAAATATTGTTCTAATTTCTGCTTTTGTAATTCCGAAGCAGTTTCCTGATATTGACGTTGTAATAATGGAATTACCCCGATATAAGGACGATAATATCCTTTGTTTTCCGGGTAGCGAGAATCGGTTTCTATTAAAATCGGTTCTTCTGAACCATAGAGGAGAATGTGTTGCTGTTCTTGAGTTAATTGATGCCAAGGAGTGGTAATCTCAAAATTAAACGCCTGACCGACACTATGCAGAATTGATAAATAATAGGAATTATCTTTTTCTGACCAAGGAGTAATAGCGGTATAAACGGGTTGAGTTAAATCAGGAACAACTAACTCAGGCGCAAAGGTTCTCAAATGTCCTAAACCATGACAACTCGGACAAGCACCAAAGGGAGAATTAAAAGAAAATAACCGAGGGGAAAGTTCTTCCATCACCGCCCCATGTTCAGGACAAGCAAAATTCTCCGAAAAAACCAGTTGTGATGAAATAGATGAAGCTTCTAAATTTTCGGTTTCTACTTCGTAAGAATTATCGCTATTTTCAGCAACTTTTTTATCTCCAGATCTTGCAATTTTTGACTCAGTTGATATATACTTATTGTTAGCCCGCGACGCGGATACCTTGCCCGATGTATCATCTAATACCTCTATCACCGCAATTCCACTGGATTGCTTTAAACAGGTACTCAAAGAATCCGCTAGACGTTCCTCCAGTCCTGGCTTTTTAATTAAGCGGTCAATAACAATTTCAATGGTATGGGTATAATTTTTATCTAACTCGATGTTTTCGGACAGGTCAAAAATCTCAGAATTGACCCTGACGCGAACAAATCCTTGACTGGCTAAACTGGACAATAACTTGCGGTGTGTTCCCTTTTTCCCTCGGACTACGGGAGCAAGAATCATGAATTTAGTGCGGTCGGGAAGTTCCATAATGCGATCGCACATTTCATCAAGGGTTTGGGGTGCAATATTGCGATCACAAATCGGACAATGAGGTTCACCCGCACGACCAAACAGTAACCGCAAATAATCATAAATCTCCGTAACCGTCCCGACGGTAGACCGGGGGTTATGGGACGTTGATTTCTGGTCGATGGAAATAGCCGGACTCAACCCTTCAATGGCATCGACATCGGGTTTATCCAGTTGTCCCAAAAATTGCCGCGCATAAGCACTCAGTGATTCTACATAGCGACGTTGACCTTCGGCGAAAATCGTATCAAAGGCTAAGGAAGATTTACCCGAACCGGAAACCCCTGTAAATACAATTAAGCGATCGCGGGGTAATTCTAAATCAATATTTTTCAAATTATGTTGTTTCGCACCCCGAATGCGAATTCTGTTGGGGGTGTTGTTGGGATAGGGTAGGGGGTCAGAAAGTGATGTTGAGTTCACTGCATTTCAAGTCGTACAGTCCTTAATTATCTTAGCGTTATCCTCGATTTGTTGAAGATGAGAATGTTGGGTTGTGTTCAAGAATTGAAGTTTAGGTCAGGTTCATGTTATTATAAAATATGACAAATTTAGAATATATAAGGAATAATGCTAAGGCGTGACAGAAGAATGGAACATCGAGTTTTATATCGAGTCTGATGGTAGTGTACCCGTTCAATATTTTCTCCAAGATCCGTCTTTAACACCAGGGGAACTGAAGCAATTACAACTGCGACTAAAATTGTTGAGGAGTTATGGATTAAGATTATTAAGAGAAAGATCTGATATTTTAGATAAAATTGTCACCGAAACAAATTTGTATGAATTACGATTAGATAATACACCGAATAATCCGCGGATTTTTCTTTGTGCTTTTGTTGGAAGGCGTTTTGTCCTATTACATGGGTTTAAAAAGAAAAGTCGCAAAACACCTAAAGCAGAAATTAATATTGCGGTTAGACGACGCGATCGCATCATTCAACAACAGGAGGAAAATTAATGACAGAAACGAATACTCAAGATGTTCTCGCTTTCCTTGATAAAATTATTCCTGATACCCCAGAAATGCAACTCATCGAAAGACAGGAATTATTTAGATTAACCTTAACTCAAGTCATGGGAAATTTACGAAAAAACTTAGGGTTAACTCAAGCAGAATTAGCAGAAAAAATGGGAGTGACTCAAAGTTGGATTTCTAAGTTAGAAAGTGCCAATAATGATCATGCTTTTGAGTCGGTGTTAGCTTATTTAGATGCGTTAGGTGCAGATTTCGAGGTCACGATTTTACTCAAGGGTAAAAAAGTAGCGGTTATTCCTGCATTGTTGAGAATGACACCAGAAGAATTTGAAGCATCCCTATCAACAGTATTAGATATTTCTGAAGAGTTAGAAAATAATTATCAAGATATTACGGCGTTTAAACAGGATAAATTATCTGTAGGTTAAGTTAAATTAAGTTCAAATGAGTTGGCAATTTTAGCGACGGGTGCAACTCCCCAAGATATCGGAGATGTGATTTCTAGCATAGGTTAATTAACAATAACATATCGGGAGATTTTGATTATTATGTTCGTGAAAGCAATTAAAAGAGGCAAAATTATTGAGTTGTTAGAGGAAGTCGATTTTCCCGATAATCAAGAAATGTTAATAGAAATTAGAGAGGTTAATGATTTTTGGTCAGCATTACAAAATTTTAGACAAAGGGTAGACTTAGAGAGTATTGACGATGATACTTTGTGATTTTAGCACAACTCCCTTTATTCAATTATGATTTAAAAGCAGCACAATATCATGCACAAGAAAGATCAAGGTTATCTAAGGTGGGTAAAAGTCCCGCTTTTACTGATAATCAAATTGCTTCTATTGCGTTTACGAATAATTTAATTTTAGTCACTAATAATGTCTCTGATTTTAAAGACTTTGATGGATTGAAAATAGAAAATCGGTTTCATTCTCTTTAAAGGGAGGGTTTGACTATTGGAGTTCAATGGTGTGATCGCCTCTAGCGGCGCGTAGCCAATCACATGATTCAACAACAGGAGGGAAATTAATGAGAGATTAGACAATTCATAAAGTGTCATGTTATACTAGATTCAGCTATAGCAGTATGGTAAGTTAACAACAGTTAATTAAATGCAGAACAATCAAAAATAGGAGATCATTGTGATGTTCAGAAAAGTGTCAATGCTATTATTAGCTGGTTTAATTGCATTTTTAGGTATCGTGGTGAATGTCAAGCCTGTCTATGCCTCTCCATTAGATAATTTTACTAATGCAGGATCATCAGTGATCAATATAGTCGGTGAAGCCACTCAGCAAACCATTAACTCAGCTACAAGATGCTACCAAAATAGTCCAAATAATGCTATCGAAGAAATTAGTTGTAATGTGGCTAAAACCTTTGCAACAGGAGGTATGGTTGTCGGGAGTTGCTATCTCGTTGATGGAGCAGTCTCTATTGCTTTTCCCCCTGCTATCGCATTTGAAGCCGTGTGTGGCTACTTGGGTATGGGTCAAGGTATAAAAACCTTGAATAAAGGTTTACAAGTTATTCTCCCTTAAGTTTTATATCAACACTCATTAATCATTAAATTGATCGGCAATTTTGCCTTGTTCCCAGGTTCCTACCTGGGAATATTATATCAGAGGCTCCGCCTCTTATTTCAGGTGGCAGAGCCACCCTAATATCATTTCTAGGTAGAACCTAAAAACGAGGGAACGAGGGGAGTTTTAGGAGGCGATCGCTTTAATTTATTAAGATAATAGTTAATAAGGTATCCAGTCTAATTTGTCTAACCACTCCTCAGCTTCAGTGATTTCCCAAATTAATACTAAGGATTCTGCCCAAGTTCTAATTGTACCATTGGGACGTAACCAAACTAAGCCCCAAATATGACCTCCTTTTCCCCAATGATCCTGTAAATGTCCTCCCATACTATTGCGGTTATCTGTTACTAATAATCGTTGCGAGATTTCCAAATAATTCAGCAGTTCTGGATCAAGGGTTCCTAATGGGGGTGCTTCCGGTTCTCCAACTCGGATAATATCAATATCTGGATTAAAACGTTGTACCGCTAACCTCAATTTTGGCGGCAAATTTTCATCAAGGAGAAACCGAACTTTCATATTTTAATTTCTCCTGTTCTCTCTGTTGCTTAGTCGCTTGTAAACGTTGTCTTAAGGGTGAAGGATGAGTGATAAACTCTTGATAATGTTGTTCTCGCTGTTTCCCTAACCGCAATAGATAAGCATCCAACAGGGAACGATTTTGTAAATAATAGGTAATCACAGCATAAATTTTTTCAAGGTTGAGAGTGGGTAACTCTTGTAAAATTTGTTCTGGGGTGTATCCATCCAGATAGTATTTGATCACATCCTCAATACCAATGCGATGACCTTTGAGACGAATTTCATCAGGATGAATAAATTCTAAGTAATCTTCTAACTGCATAATTAAAACGATCTGTTATATTGTTCTTGAACAAATTGATCAAAATCTCGAAACCGTCCTTGTTCAAAATCCTCTAACCCTCGTTTAATTCCCTCAATCGCTTCTTCTGTATCATCCGCTTCCCATGTTAAGATTTGGTTGAGAAGTTCAGTCACAACAATATTAATATCCTGTCCTTGCTTGGTGGCTTTTTCTCGTAGTTTTGCTTCCAGTTCAGGAGTAAGTGTTACAACAATTGACATAAATGTTTTTTGAGCGTTGTTAACCTGTCAGGATATTATAGCAAGAAATTATAATCATTACTAAATTTACCCTGTTACCTCGTTCCCAGGCTCAATCCTGGGAATATATTATAGAGGCAATGATCCTGTAAATGTCCTCCCATACTATTACGGTTGTCTGTTACTAATAATCGTTGCGAGATTTCCAAATAATTCAGCAGTTCTGGATCAAGGGTTCCTAATGGGGGTGCTTCCGGTTCACCGACTCGGATGATATCAATATCTGAATTAAAACGTTGTACCGCCAACCTCAATTTTGGCGGCAAATTTTCATCAAGGAGAAACCGAACTTTCATGTTTTAATTTCTCCTGTTCTCTCTAATGCGGTTTATTCGGAGGGTAAAAACTGATCATCTAAAACCTGTTCAAGGGTAAAAGGTGGAAGTTCGGGAAACATTTCTAAGGGTAATCCAGTTTCATCAGCAGCATTCGCTCTGGCTAAAGTGTAACATTCTAAAAAAGTCTCTTGGGGATAGGATTTTAAGCTGGGACTTTCCTGAATTCGTTTGTGAATTCCCCACCGACTATTGCGAATTGAACTTCTCCAACTCCCACTTCGATGTCCGGGCTGATATTTCCATTTTAATAGATGCAATAATAGGACATTCAGATAGGATTCTATCGCTCGTTTTTGGCTTTTCCCCATTGATTCGATTTCTTCGACTAAGTTCGGAATATCCAATTCAGAAAAACGGCCTTCTGTTAGGAGGTAAGTCGTTTCGTTTAACCATTGGTAATAGTCTTTTTCGTAAAGATTAGGATTCATTGTTTAACTCACCAGTCTTTCAAAGGATATTTGAACATCAGGAAACGCTAAGGGGTTAATTATCCCTTGGCTAAAAATTTGTTGACTCAAATAATTGTTTTGTTCAGGGTTTCTAAATACAATTAATTGCTTCTGAGATAAATCTAAAACCCAATATTCAGGGATGAGAGCTTGAGCATAAATTGATAATTTTAATTCTAAATCTTTTTTTAAACTACTTTTAGCCACTTCAATTAACCAATAGATATCCTCAGCATAAGGATGATGATCTTTATAGGTTGACTTCGGCAGTCGAACAATGGCAATATCCGGTTCAGGTTCAGAGTTTGACAGGGTAATGGGGCCATTAAAACGAACATGAGCTTTACTCGCTAACAAGGTTTGTAAGTATTGTGTACCTTCCTCAGCCGTATAATAATGAATGGGGGTTTCGGGACTCATTTCAACGATTTCACCTGCTAATAGTTCGACATTGCGATCGCCCAAAATCCCAGCATCAATCATCTGGTGATAATCCTCTATAGACCATTTTGCTAACATCTTCATAACAGAATTACTTATTTTTGTTATAGAGTTGAGTTGTTTGTACATTAACATTTTTAAGATGATATTAATTTTAACCGCTAAAATCAAGAAATAAGTCTATAAAACCTTAACCTAACCCATGACCCTAACATCCTCAGTAGAATTTTTAGATGAATTTGACATTGTTGTGGTCGGTGCTGGACATTCAGGCTGTGAGGCGGCGCTGGCTTCCGCACGGTTGGGATGTCGTACCCTACTTTTAACCCTCAACCTGGATAAAATCGCTTGGCAACCCTGTAACCCGGCTGTTGGAGGCCCTGCTAAGTCCCAACTTGTCCATGAAATTGATGCTTTGGGCGGGGAAATTGGCAAAATGGCCGACCGTACCTATTTGCAAAAACGAGTGCTGAATATTTCTCGTGGCCCTGCGGTGTGGGCGTTACGCGCTCAAACCGATAAACGAGAATACGCCGCCGTGATGAAAAATATTGTAGAAAATCAGGATAATTTGACCGTCCGAGAAGGGATGGTAACGGATTTAATTTTAGGTAAAAATCAAGAAATTATTGGGGTTGAAACTTATTTTGGAGTTGCTTTTAAATGCCAAGCGGTAATTTTAACAACGGGTACATTTTTAGGGGGAATAATTTGGGTTGGGAATAAATCAATGGCGGCGGGACGGGCGGGAGAATTTGCGGCTATTGGGTTAACAGAAACTCTCAACCGTTTAGGCTTTGAAACCGGACGATTAAAAACCGGAACTCCGGCGCGAGTTGATAAACGGTCTGTAGATTATTCTAAGTTAGAACCGCAACCGGGAGATACAGAAGTGCGGTGGTTTAGTTTCGACCCAGACGTTCAAATTGAACGGGAACAAATGTGTTGTCATTTGACTCGAACGACTGCCGAAACCCATCGAATTATTCGAGAAAACTTGCATTTATCTCCGGTTTATGGCGGTTGGGTAGATTCAAAAGGCCCCCGTTATTGTCCAAGTATTGAAGATAAAATTGTTCGGTTTGCGGATAAAGAAAGTCATCAAATTTTTATTGAGCCGGAAGGTCGAGATATTCCTGAATTGTATATTCAAGGATTTTCGACGGGTTTACCAGAAACGTTGCAATTGCAAATGTTAAGAAGTCTTCCAGGGTTAGAAAATTGTGCAATGTTGCGTCCGGCTTATGCGGTGGAATACGATTATTTACCTGCAACTCAATGTTATCCAACGATGATGACGAAGAAAATTGAGGGGCTATTTTGTGCGGGACAAATTAATGGCACAACGGGCTATGAAGAAGCGGCAGCGCAAGGTTTTGTAGCCGGAATTAATGCGGTGAGATTTGTTAAACATCAACAGATGGTTGTATTTTCCCGTGAACAAAGTTATATCGGAACGTTAATTGATGATTTGTGTACAAAAGATTTACGAGAACCCTATCGAATGTTAACAAGTCGGTCTGAATATCGGTTATTATTACGGTCTGATAATGCCGATGAACGGTTAACGCCCTTGGGTCGAGAAATTGGGTTAATTGATGACCGTCGTTGGGAGTTATTTCAACGGAAGCAAGAGAATATTATTGCTGAAAAAGAGCGGTTATACTCAACTCGAATTAAGGAAAATGATCCGGTAGGAATTGCCATCGCCAATGACACCCAACAAAAAATTAAAGGGTCAATTACCTTAGCGGATTTATTGCGTCGTCCGGGATTCCATTACGTTGATTTAGAAAAGTATAATTTAGGCAATGTTAATTTGAATCAACTGGAGAAAGAAGGAACAGAAATCGAGATTAAATATTCAGGGTATCTGCAACGCCAACAAAACCAAATTGACCAAGTGAGTCGCCAGTCAAATCGTTCATTACCTGAAGATTTGGACTACATGAAAATTGAAACTTTATCTATGGAGGCACGAGAAAAGTTAATGAAAGTTAAACCGTTAACGGTGGGTCAAGCGTCGAGAATTGGGGGGGTTAATCCTGCTGATATTAATGCGTTATTGATATATTTAGAAGTGCGAAATCGTCAACATCAGGTGAGTCTTAATTCTTAAAGTTCACTGATTTTTGATAGTAAGTTTAAATCAGTTGTACATCAGTCTGAAAATCCAATTCAGGGGCGAGGCGCGCCTCGCCCCTACCCAAAACTTGGGTATTGTTTAGAATTAATAATTGGGCTGATTATGAGTATACAATTCATTTAGACTTGCTATACTCTAAGAAACTTCGAGAATAAAGACATTGATTTTTTTGACATCTTCTTGAGAAATGTTTTGACTATTTAATAATTTGGGCAATAACTCCAGTCGTTCTTCAAACGTTGCTTGAATTTGCGGATAACCCTGAAGTTGTTGGTCAACTGGTAAACTACGACTGGGTAACTGTTCTACTTGCTGATAAATCTCATCACTTAAGGCTTTTCCTTTGATTTTCCATAGGGTACAGAGATATAAACATCCGAGTAAATTTGTAGCAACTTGAGGTTTATTTTCAGATTTAACAAGTTGATTTAAAGCGAATTGAGCAGCTTTTTCAACGTCTTCAAATTGAGGTTTCCATTCTTCAGGTTGACCCGGACTCATTAATCGTCCTAACGCCCAAGCTGCTTTTTCACGCTGTCCAATATGGGGACTGGTTTTGATAACATGATGCAAAATATCCAGACTATTTTCTGTGGGTTTACCACATTTAGCTAAGGAATTGAGAAAGGATAAAGCTTGGGGTTGTTGTTGATAGCGTCGAAAAGCTATAATTAGATGTTGGTCAAATCCTCTCCACAGTAATTTTCCTGGGGTTTCTGCAATATCAGTAAATAAAGTATTAGAAAGTTGATGTAACCCGGTTTCAAATTTTTGTTTAATCCATCGTTGATATCGCGTTTCTAAACCCGATGCTAAACTGTCATCGGTGCTGATGGTTTCAAAAATTTCAGTTAATCCGCGAACCGCCATTAAGGTTTTAATCCCAGATGTGGATGTTTCTAAGATTTGACCCGATTCTAACCATCCTAATAAATGATGAATAATTTCTTGGCGATTTTCGCAGGTTTTTGTTCTGATTCTTAACTCCCTAAATCGGTCTTGAAAGTGACCATTATTCCAGTTATTATTCAGGCTTTTTGCTAACGCCTCCCACTCAGGAAATTTAACTCGAATCCCTGGAATAATAGCTTGTCCGGCTCGTTTTCGGTCAATAGTGGGGATTGTAATTTCTGCTTCAGAAAAACTAGAGGTCGAAGGACAAGTCTCCTTAGTTTTTTCTTTGTTAGGGATTGAAACAATTTCCGAATCAACAGCTAATTTAAAACGCCCCCCTGATTCTGAAATTAAAGTTAATAATAATCGTTCATCAAAGGTATACTCAATTTCCATATCCAGTAAACAGCCCGGAGATAGATTAGCTTGTTTAATCTCTTCAAAATTAACTTGACGTTGGCGTTGTAATTTCGTATTAACATTGGGTTTATTTCCCATTCCAACCCAAATATTAAACCCTAGATAACCGCTTTCTTGATTGGGAAGTTTAAACCCTTTAAATATTGTTTTATAGGGATATTTTTGCCCTTGCTTAATTAATAAACGCAAGTTATGTTCGCCTTTATCGGAGACTTCTAAATGAATATTGGTAGGATTAATGCGATCAACGGATTTTAAAGCTCCTGCGGCATAAAGGGCGGCTCCCCGTGCGACGGCTACATCCGGTTGATTTTCTTCTAAAAGGGGAACTTTACCAAAGAGTTTCCCTAAGCGTTCTCGAATGGGTGGAAAATAAGTCATCCCTCCATTTAATAAAATAAAATCAATGGGGGGAATCTCACCTAAATTTTGTTTTGCTTTGAGCAAAACTTCTAATATCGGAACCACAAACGTATTGAATCGATCCGTAAACGGAGATTCATTAAACGCTGTTTCAGGATTGAGGGTTTCCAGAAGATCCAAACTCAGATCTTCACAGAGTAAAGGAGATAAAATCTCCTGCATTTTCTTACTACTAATATAGTAAAGAATGGGGCAGTCCCCATTTAAAAATCCCCCTTGGAAAGAATACTGAAAATTTTGCTTTTGACTGGAATAAGTGTACTCACTTCCCCAGGTTTTCTTAAATTTTTCTGCATAAACTTCCAGTTCATACCGGAGTTTTTTTCGTTCGCCTTCGGGCAAGTTTTTAACATTAGGAGCATTTTGCAGAATATAATCTGCAATTAATTGATCAACAATATCACCTCCGACACGGGTACGGGAACCAATAGCAAGATCCTGAATAATAAATTCAGCCTTGCTTTGATTCCATTGAATATTATGTAAGGTAATATCGAGGGTGCCTCCTCCCAAATCATAAACCAAGATATTGCAAGGTTGATTCAAATCAAAAACTTGATGAATTTCTCCTTTTTGAATGCGATAAAGAAAGTCATATAATGCCGCTTGAGGTTCAGCTAAAAGTACAATTTCTCCTTCTTCCCATCCCGCTAACATAGCAGCTTTTCGAGTAGCTTCAATCGCATCAGATTCATAGGAAGCCGGATGAGTAATGACAACTCCCTGTATTTCGTTATATCGCCTGGTTAATTCATTTCGACAGTGTAATAGGATTTTAGAAGCCGCTTCTTCTGGTAAAATATTTCCTGAACTGAGTTGATAAGTAAAGGATTTATTATCGATAGAAACACCCATATTATGTTTCCAAGATAAAATCGTTTTATCTGAAAAGGCATAATATTGTGTTTTAATATGTTGCCCTACTTCAGCTTCTGTTTTAGAATTAAATCGGATATGGGAAGGAATCATGGATTGATTGAATAGTGATCCTTGTTCATTTTTAATCGGGATTGAAAGTTCTGTAGCTGTCCATTGTTGAGTCACTAAATTCAAATTTGCTCTGGCAATGACGGTATTAGTTGTTCCTAGATCAATTCCCATATAAATAGGTTGTATAATTCCCTGTAACAATCTGACATGATCGGCAGTTTCTCGCAATTGATTCCCGATTTGATTACCAATAACAAGGGTTTTTATGCCTTTTAATTTTAAGTCTCTAAATAATCGTGCATAACCATTATCATTACTGACAATTGCAATCAGTTTAATATTAGATTTCGGATTTTCAATCAGTTCACGGGTGGTCTGAATAATTAAATGATCGACTTCTTGGGGAACAGTCGCCAGTCCAGGGGTTAATTCAAATCGATACTTAAATTCACGAAAAGCATTGCCATAGGCGGTTAAAACCGCAGGAGTATTACAAAAGGCACGGCGTTCAATTAAGGTTCCATACTCAGCACATAACGTTTCAATTTCCGATAATTGAGGTTTGATATTATCTAAATCTAATAAAACAGCAATATTGTTCATAATTCACCTTAATAATGGGGTAAAACAGTGGATAATTTCAGTTAATTTTTCTCAAGTCTGATGCCTTGAAAACTACAGGAATTATTCATTTATTCCTGGGGTTGAGAACTTTCTTTCACTTGTGCTGGGGTAATAATTTCTGAACCGACTTGCCAACCATAACGAACACAGGAAACGGTTTTTTCATCTTCTGGAGTGGCAAAGGTGGAACCTTCAATATAAGAATATTGGTTCAAATCTTCTCCTCGTAACCGAAAGATTTGATGGAGATCTTCAGGAAAAGAGGTAATATTTAGAGATCGCAAGGCTTCTAAGATAGACCCTAAGATGATTAAAATTCTCAAATCATCATTGCTTAAAGTTTCTCCTTGTTCAGCGCGTTTATTCAAGCGTTGATACAGGTCAACAATTTGGTCTAAAATAGGCTGAGGTCGATGTTGTAAGGTTCGAGTCAGTTGACAGACGGCATCTTGAAAAGCTTGTGCTTCAATGGCTTGAATTTCTGCTTTTAAGTCTGCATTTTCTTGTTTTAAATAGTCAATTTCACGACAAAGATTGACTTTTGTTTCTTCCAGTTCCCGAACTAAGTCTTGAGCCGCTTGGTCTTTAATCGCGGTATAGGTAATTTTGAATTTTTTTTGAAGTTGGAAACAAAAATCCTTTAAAAATTCCGAAGATCCCCACTCTAAAAGGGTTTTATATCCTTCTGAATAATTCAGTAATAAAGATTGAAATAAAGGGTCTAATTGCTGTGGCAGTTGTTCAAGGAAATAAAACGTTCTTTCGGGAGAATTATTCAGATCTTTGAGGTTATCAGAAAATTCACTAATTTTCAATAAATCTCGATTATCTGATGTTAGTAAAGCATATTCAGCTAACTCAATAAAGGTTTGAATGTTCTGTTTTAATTTTTGTTGGCATTCCAGGGGAGAATCACTATATCGTTTAGATAATCTAAAAAAGAAGCGATCTGCTATTTTCTTTTCTCGGTGTTCAAAAGAACGAAAATTTTGTTTAATGAGTTCATCCCAATGATTGAATGTGGTGCTACTGAGAATTTCTACACATTTTTTCTGAGTGGGTGCAAGATTTTTTTGTTCTTGTTGATACTCTTCGTTGCGAGGAATAAAATTTTTGTAAGATTCATTGCAAAATTCAGCCAGTTGATACCAAGGAGAGGTGGTTAACACCGGGTCAGATAAATCTAACTGAACGAGGGAGGGAGAAGGACGTTGAGCACGGGCTAAAGCGGGTTTAATGGGTTTACTGGGTTCAAAGTCGCGGGTCATGGGTTGAAACTGTTAAGAACTATAGAGTTATAGGCAGTTCCCCCAAGGGTTACGCAAACTTTACATTTCTTTACAATAGTCAACCTGTTGATTAACTCTTTTCCATCGTTAATTGTTTCAGACAATATTTATAGGTAGAATAAGCTAAAGTCACCACTCCCGTAATAATCGCGGATTCATCAATTTCAAATTTCGGATGATGTAAGGGATAATTTTGTTTATTTTTGTGTCCAACCCCTAAACGAAACATCATGCCCGGTGCATAATCTAAATAGACGGAAAAATCTTCTGCACCTAAAGAGGGTTCGGGTAAATTCACAATAGCTTGAGTGCCAAAGGCTTCTCGTACCGTTTCTTCTACAATTTGAGTTAATATCGGATCATTTTGTACTGAAGGCACGCCCCGACGATAATTTAACTCATAATTTGCCCCATACATTTGACAGACATTGGCAACAATTTGTTCAATCCAATTAGGTAAAGCTTCGTAGGTTTCAGGATGAAGCGATCGCACCGTTCCTAATAATTTAACTTGATCGGCAATAATATTAGGAGCCCGTCCCCCCATAATTTGACCAATGGATAAAACCACAGGTCTTAACGGATTTTGGGTGCGACTAATGGCTTGTTGTAACATTGTAATTACCTGTGCGGCTATCCAGATGGCATCCTTTGCTTCATGAGGTCGTGCACCATGACCCGACTCTCCGATAATGGTTAATTCTAAATCATCCGCAGCCGCCGTTAACGCACCTTGGCGCAGTCCCACACATCCGGCGGGAATACTGGGGAAGACATGAACCCCCAAAATCCCAGCAACATCCTCCATGACGTTATCCTGTACCATCCAGGTCGCGCCTTTGGCAATTTCCTCGGCAGGTTGGAAAAGAAACCTCACTTTTCCGGGAAATTCCCGACCTAACTGAGATAACACCATCGCTGTTCCTAACCCCAAGGTGGTGTGCAGGTCATGTCCGCAGGCGTGCATGACTCCCATCTGTCGGGAAGCATACTCTAACCCCGTTAATTCCGTCATCGGTAAAGCATCCATATCCGTGCGAATGGCAAACCAACGGGAAGCGGTGGTGTTTCCCTTGAGTTCTCCGATAACTCCCGTTTTTCCCACCCCTTCTTGAACTTTAATTCCGCAGGAGGACAAAACCCCAGCCACATAAGCAGAGGTTTGATATTCTTGACCACTGAGTTCTGGATGTGCATGAATGTGGCGACGAATTTCAATTAACCGAGGTGCTAAAGTAGTCGCAATGTCCTTAATTTTGTCAAGCATAGATGGGGGAGTCTGGGTCATGGGATGCAATAAAATTACCAAATATTGAATTAAAGTCAATTTTTTATTATAGGATAATTGTCTAATCTCAGGGCATGGTATTTCCATACCCTGGCATGAATTTCTCTCCTCGAAGATCCTAAAAATTCGCTACAATTATCCCTTGACGCGGGGGAAGGTATACCTCTAATTCTGTGTGTTCATCTTCGGGTTTCCAACTAATTTTTCCTTCTCCATAAATTAACCGATTCGGACAGGTTTTTAAATCGGTAACTGTACAATTAATATGGGCGGGTTCAGTTCCTGAATTTACCCAAACCATCACTTCCTCGTTTTCTAAGCATCGGGCAAACCCATAAACAATTCCCTCAGCATATAATATGTTGTAGGAACCGATTCGTAATGCCTTATACTGATGACGAATCGCAATCAGTTTTTTATGATAGTCTAAAACATCCTGATGCCAAGACTCTTTCATCGGGAAACTGCGACGAGAATCAGGATCAAGTTGTCCTTCTAACCCGACTTCATCCCCATAATAAATACTAGGGGCACCGGGAAACGTAAATAACAATAAGGTTGATAATTGAACAGTCGCTTTATCCCCTCCAGCCACACTAATTAATCGAGCGGTGTCATGGCTATCCAGTAAATTCAATTGGGTGAGTTGAATTTCCCAAGGATATAACTCTAATAACGCTTGAATTTTTTCTCCATATTCTTTTGCAAATAAGCGAGGATAGGGAGAATAAGAAGGGCTTTCGACTAATTCCATTTTAACGCGATCGCCGGCGGTAAACGCAATGGTTGGGCCTGTAAATAAATAATTCATCACCCCGTCAAATTGGGTTCCATCTAACCATTCTCTAGCATCAACCCAGACTTCTCCCACAATATAAGCTTCTGGATTAACTGCTTTCACTCGCTCTCGAAATTCCTTCCAAAACCCCGGAGTTTTGACTTCAAAGGGCACATCTAAACGCCAACCATCTATGCCTAAATTTACCCAATATTCGGCAACTTCCATGATATATTCCCTAACTTCAGGATTATCATGATTAAATTGAGGTAACGCTCGATTTCCCACCCAACCCACATAATTTGCAGGTTTACTGCCATCATAAGCAGATAACGGCCAGTCTTCAATTTTAAACCAATCTAACCAAGGAGAATGGGGGCCATTTTCTAAAATATCATGAAACTGAAAAAAGCCCCGACTAGCATGATTAAATACCCCATCCAACACAACTTTAATATTGCGTTGATGAGCCGCTTTTAGCATTTCCTCAAACGCCGGATTTCCGCCTAAGATGGGGTCAATTTGATAATAATCATGGGTATGGTAACGATGATTGGAAGCGGATTGAAAAATCGGGGTAAAATAAATGGCATTAATCCCTAAATCTTGTAAATAATCTAATTGTTCTATCACCCCCCATAAATTTCCTCCTTTATATCCTTGTAAACTCGGTGGTAAATCCCATTGTTCCCAGCGATCAGAGCTTAACAATTTTTTGCGCGGAATGGCGGCTTGAGCAAAGCGATCGGGAAAAATTTGATAGAATACCGCGTGTTTGACCCAATCAGGAGTTTTTATTGGCATAAGAGTCGTTTCTGACTTGTTCAAATTCAAAAATTATAATCTAATTTTGACTCAAAAAAATCTATCTCTAGCAAGACTCAATACCAGGAGAAGAACCGCTATATTTTCCAGAATAGTTAGTAAAATCAAGCTACTAATATATGTTTAAATTCATCAAAATCCATATCATATTTTAACTGAATATTTTTATGCAAAGCTTCAATAATATTTAATAAACTAGGATAAATATAAATTTGGTATACAGTTTTATGAACAAAATCAAATTGTTTTATTTGCTCAAGTAATTCATCTTTGTCTGACAAATCTCTTTCCAAAGTTTTTACATTTGATCCTATTGAATAAGGAAATGTTTGATATAGACTAAAATCTTTAAAATTATTTGAATAAAAAGTCAAAACTTTTTTTATGATATTTGGCTTAACATTAACAATAACATTTTTATCTTTACTAATAAGAACATAAGCTTGTAATTGTAATATTTGTGGAAGAGAGTATGATTTATTGTTCTTAAAATCTCTGTCAGGAACTACTATTTTATTTTTTTCTAAAAAGGACATTTCTTTAAAGCTAATCTGTGTTATTTCACTAGCTTCTTTTTTGGAAAATATTTTATTAATTTGTAATTTCGTTTGTCTTCCTTTTGAATCAGTTATACAAACACCTTCTTGATCACTTTGTTTATATGGATGATATTGTCCCCACTTTAAATAATCATAACGCTTTTTTTGGGCTAACTCCCATGTATCAGCTTCAAATTTTTTAACTAACTTAGCATCATCGCCTAACAACGCACGTGCACTGGCATTAGTTGATGGAAAGAAATCATAACTACCATCTTCATCAACCCATAATTCATAAGTTTTTTGTTCTAGAGAGTTTACCATACAAATTTACTGTTCTTGAACTTGTACATCATCTGGATCTGGGACAAAAGCTTTACCCGTAATTACTTCTATATCAACTCGAATCTTAGAATCGGTTTTTGGAAAGTTTAGAAAGCTTTTGGAAACTGGAGCATCTACTCCACCAGCATTTGCAGCACGGGTAATGTATTTATCCACTTTCTTAAAAGATTCTTCTCGCTCTCTTAGTTGAGAAGGAGTAAGCTGATTCTTTAACTTTTGTACTAATTCTCGTCCTTTTTTTGCTGTAAGCGGAGTTGCTTGATCCCAATTGCATGACTTTTCAACTTTACCTCCTTGAGCTTGTATCCTACCCCTATGGCTTCCATCATTACCCATTATCTTACATAGTCTGGTGAACAGTAATAAATATATCTGAAGTAATTATAAGTTGACAATTGTTACCTGATCCTCCTAACTTAACCCTAACCCAAACTTAAGACAGGTTTTGCTGCTCCCCCCTTGTCAAGAGTACCGTACAGTCGGACACTGGACTTGGGAAGACTATTGGCAGTTGAGAGGTAATTTTTTGTGAAACGAGTTTTAGCAATCATTCTCGGTGGCGGTGCGGGTAGCCGCCTGTATCCTTTAACCAAAGTGCGGGCCAAACCTGCGGTGCCCATCGCGGGGAAATATCGGTTAATCGATATCCCCATTAGTAACTGTATTAACTCCGAAATCCTCAAAATCTACGTTTTAACCCAGTTTAACTCAGCATCCTTAAACCGTCATATTGCTCGTGCCTATAACTTCTCTGGCTTTGATGATAGCTTTACAGAAGTGTTAGCCGCCCAACAAACCGCCCAAAACCCGAATTGGTTTCAGGGTACAGCAGATGCGGTGCGTCAGTATTTATGGCTGTTTCAAGAATGGGACGTTGACCAATATCTGATTTTATCCGGTGATCATCTTTACCGCATGGACTATCGAGAATTTGTCCAACGTCATTTAGATACAAATGCGGATATTACCCTTTCCGTATTACCCATTGATGAAAAACGAGCTTCTGATTTTGGCTTAATGAAACTGGATGACTCAGGGCGAGTGGTCAGTTTCAGCGAAAAACCAAAAGGGGACGCCCTCAAACAAATGCAGGTCGATACCTCCATGTTGGGTTTATCTCCTGAACAAGCCAAAGAAAATCCTTATATTGCTTCGATGGGGATTTATGTCTTTAACAAAGATGTCTTGATTAAGCTGTTAACAGACAATCCTGAACAGACAGATTTTGGTAAAGAAATTATTCCCGACGCCTCCGATGATCATAATGTTCAAGCGTTTTTATTTAAAGACTATTGGGAAGATATTGGAACCATTGAAGCATTTTATAATGCCAATATTGGTTTAACCCAACAACCTGAACCTTCCTTTAGTTTTTACGACGAAAAATCCCCGATTTATACCCGTTCTCGTTATTTACCCCCCACGAAAATCTTAGATTGTCACATTACTGAATCCATTGTTGCTGAGGGTTGTATTCTCAAAGAATGTCGGATTGATCATTCTGTTTTGGGCTTACGTTCCCGTGTGGAAGCTGGATGTGCCATTGAAGATACCCTGCTTATGGGTTCAGACTTTTATCAACCGTTTTCAGAACGTCAATCGGGTTTACAAGAAGGTGAAGTACCATTAGGGATTGGTTCTAATACCTTAATTCGTAAGGCAATTGTTGATAAAAATGCCCGCATTGGTCGCAATGTTAAAATTATCAACAAAGATAATATCCAAGAAGCCGAACGGGAAGATTTAGGATTTTATATCCGCAGTGGGATTGTTGTTGTTCTTAAAAATGCGGTGATTCCTGATGATACCGTGATTTAAGGCGACTTCAAAAATAAAACTTAACCCATTGTATTCAGAGGACTTCCTGAAAATCAGGAGTCCTTTCTTGCATAGATTCCTGTTCAAAATTGGCTGATTGCAATGACAATGCTCTACAATCAAAACAGTTTTTTTAGATAACTTTATCCTGTTGTGTTTACAACTTTTCCGTCTGAATTCTTGTTTGCCCTTGCGGAAGCGATGCCTTTACTGGGAAATGTTGGGCTAGATGTTCTGGTTCTGACCTTCATGCTGGTTCTCTCTGCCTTTTTCTCCGGTTCCGAAACGGCTATCACCGCCCTCGATAATTTAAAACTGCGAGCTTTAATTAAAGAACAAGGCGACCCCAATGGAATGTATACCTTGGTTTTGGAAAAACGGGCAAGATTTATCACAACGTTGTTAGTGGGAAACAACTTGGTGAATAATTTCTCGGCTATTCTTACCAGTAATTTATTTGCCATTTGGCTAGGGAATGCAGGAATAGGAATTGCAACGGCTGTTGTTACCTTCTTAGTCCTAATTTTTGGAGAAATCACTCCTAAATCCTTTGCCATTAACAACGTTTTACCCATTTTTAAAGCTATTGTTCGCCCGATTTATTGGTTATCGATTGTTCTGTCTCCGGTAATTGTTTTATTAGAAACCATTACTCAAAGTATTATTCGTCTGTTTAGTCCGGGTGGTGCCCAGCAGGGATTATCGGTACAAGATTTACGACTGATGATTGAAATTTTAGGGGGTCGAGGTCAGTTAGACTGGCAAAAACATCAACTTTTAAATAAAGCGTTGATGATGGATTATTTAATGGCGCGAGAAGTCGTTAAACCTCGAATTGAGATGCGAACCATTTCCCACCAAGCCACTTTACCGGAAGTGATTGAGTTATGTTTAGAAACCGGATATTCGCGAATTCCCGTTCAGGGAGAATCCAAAGATGAAATTGTGGGGATTGTTCATTTAAAACGGGCGTTACAATTGGCTCATACCCACGAGGAGGAACGCAACACCATTTCGGTTACAGAAGCCATGAGTCCTCCGGTTTACGTTCCCGAAACCAAACGGGTCGGGGATTTGCTCAAGGAAATGCTACAACAGCGCCTCCACCTGGCGATTGTGGTTGATGAATATGGGGGAACCGTTGGGTTAATCACCTTAGAAGATATTTTAGAGGAGTTAGTCGGGGAAATTTACGATGAGAGCGATTTTCCGAGCCGCACCCAACGTCCCCGCAATCCCTCCCGTCCAAACCGAACCCCTGAACAATTCCGCAGACTCCCGAATCGTCAGGGTTTTGAGCCTCCTTCCTCCTAATGAAAAAAAAGTTTTCCAAACCCCTAGACATTTCCTGAGATTGTGCTACTATATAAAATTGTTGAATAAATGGGTCGATGCCCGAGCGGTTAATGGGGGCGGACTGTAAATCCGCTGGCTACGCCTACGCTGGTTCAAATCCAGCTCGGCCCACCTCTAAAATTAAACCTTAGAGATTAGGAACTTCCAAGTTTTAGTTCTTAATTCTTAATTTTTTTTGCCCGTGTAACTCAGTGGTAGAGTACCTCCTTGGTAAGGAGGAAGTCACGAGTTCAATCCTCGTCACGGGCTTATGTTCTTTCGTTCACTCTAAGCACTTGCTGACAAGGCTGACATCCTGACTTCAGCCTTACGCAAGGGAGATTCTACCACTGTAGCCCATATTGTCTTTAAAAGCGCTCTCCCATTAACCGTTGTCGCATTCCTTCGGCGATTTTTTGGCCAAGATATTCAGGAATCAGACTTTCATTCGGCCCTAAGAGATATAAAATTAATCGGGTTCGTCCCCGCCAAACTAATAAATTGGCATTCACAACTAATAAATCTTCTTGCCAGATCGCATACATGACTTTATAAAAAAGTCCAGGTTGGTTGTCGGCTTCAATCAATAACGCTGGGAGGTGAAACACCGGGTCAACATAAAACTCCGTTGCGACATCTTCTAAACCTGCATCCAGGTTAAATTCTACCGCTAACATTTCTTCCACCTCGAAATGTCCGGCCAAAGCTTCTCGGACAGCCCGACAGACGTTTTCTGAGGTTTTCTCGCTGAGAGCTTTACCCCCACGAGACAGCACCAACTTAATAAACACCAACATGGGCGGGTAAATTTGGCCATACAAACTGAGACTGTGAATCGTCAGGCCATAAGCAGCCAAAACCCCGAAAATATCACTGAGTAAAAACGACTGATTCCGATAGGCAAAATGCAGGGCGCTTTTATTGCCATCGGGCTGAATTTCAATTACCGCTTGTTTCGTTTTATAAACTTGATAGGCGAGTTTCAAGTTTTGCAATTGAATTTCACTACTGACAAATTGCTCATAAAACTGTGGAAACGCCCGGTTGAAGCGTTTTAGGAGTTCCAAAGTTGAAGGTTTTAAGCCAGGAGCCATAATTCAGGTGAAGGTACGGGAGATATACTATCTAGTACAGTGATTCATCATCTATTACCATAACCACGCCTGCATGGGTTTTTGGAAAAACTTGTTTAGCAGTTCGGATTCCTCTTCCTCATTCTCCCAGATAGCGGAGTATGAGGCATACGAGGTTGGAGGCGAGGAGTCAGTATTTCTCAACTCTCGCCCATCATCGAATAATAATGGTCGCATTTTTTTTAGCACCGATCGGGACATTGATTTATATGAGTTGGAAGAACTTTGCAGTGCAGTCGGTTGGTCTCGGCGGCCCCTGCGTAAAGTCAAAAAAGCCATTCAGTATAGTTTCCTTGTCGTTTCCATGTGGCAAATTCGGGGCAACCAGCGACGGCTGATTGGTTTTGCTAGAGCTACATCCGATCATGCGTTTAATGCGACTCTCTGGGATGTGGTCGTTCACCCAGATTTCCAAAGTAAAGGTCTGGGTAAAGCCTTGATGAAATTTATCATCAAGAAACTCCGTAGCGATGATATCAGCAACATTACTCTATTTGCTGACCCTCATGTTGTGGATTTTTACCGAAATTTGGGTTTTATATCCGATCCAGAGGGGATTAAAGGAATGTTCTGGTATCCAGATTAGGCTGAGGGTGTTAGGTGTTAGGTGTCAGGTCTCAGGTCTCAGGTGTTAGGGAAGAAGTGTTGGGATGGGAAAAACAGCTTAAACCCGAAACCTGAAACCCGAAACCTGAAACCCAGCTTTGTGATCAATTTTGCAATTTTTAATCCCATCCGTGCAAATTTAGGTTATACTAGGAAAAGATTTAACGGGATGTAGCGCAGCTTGGTAGCGCGCCTGCTTTGGGAGCAGGATGCCGCAGGTTCAAATCCTGTCATCCCGATTCGACCACGACACCTTTAATCAAAGCAGTTACACCACCAAGCTGCGCTACATCCCGTTGCTTGTATCTAGTGTTTCTACCTTAAGGATACAAGATAGAAACAAGATAGGCAATGTTTAGCTCTCTCTGGAGTAAGGTCTCAAGCTCAAATCTCTATCACATCAATTCACAATTGTCAAATCCCATCAATATTATTCTGGGGTACAATCCCTTTAGACTCCCTAGATTTGAGTTTTGTCTGTTTTAATAATTTGGCGATCGCTGCGACTAATTTATCCGGTTCAACGGGTTTAGATAAGTGCATTTGAAATCCAGCCGTCAAAGCTTTTTTCTGATTGGTTTCTCCCGCATAAGCGGTTAAGGCGATGGCGGGAATTTTCCCCCCTTTTTCTAAAGGTTTGTTTCTAATTTCACTCATCAACATATAGCCATTCACGTCTGGCATTCCAATATCACAAATCATCACATCAGGTAAGGATTCATTTAATAACAATAAAGCCTCTTGAGCCGAATCCGCTAACTGCACAGAAGCCCCCGCTTCTTCCAAGAAAAATGCAACTAACTCCCGCATATCTGCTTCATCATCAATAGCCAGAATTTTAATCCCGGTTAAATCAATAACATCTAAGATTAATTCCCCATCAAAATCCGTCTCCTCCCCCTCCATCATTAAAGGTAATCTCACCGTAAACGTAGCCCCCTGTCCGTCCCCTGGACTTTCAGCCCAAACCATCCCCCCATGTAACTCTGTTAAATACCGAACAATGGCTAAACCCAATCCCAACCCCCCAAACTGCCGAGTAGTGGTACTATCCGCTTGACGAAAATAATCAAAAACATGGGGTAGAAAATCCGGTGTAATTCCTTGGCCCGTATCCTGAACCCTAACTTGACCCTGGTTATTCACCGTTTCTAAATAGATATCAACCCGACCCCCCGGATCGGTGAATTTAACCGCATTAGAAACCAGATTCCAAATAATTTGTTGTAAACGACCTAAATCCCCTAACACTGGGCGTACATTTGGTTCTAGGTGGGTATAAAGCCCAATTTCCTTAGCATCGGCGGCTAATTGTACCGTCTCTAATGCCGCATGAATCGCATTGTCCAAATGTACCGGAAATGTGCTTAACGCTAACTTTCCCCGTAAAATCCGAGACACATCTAACAAATCCTCAATCAGTTGCGCCTGTAACTTAGCATTACGTTCAATAATTTCTAAAGCACGATGGGTTGTTTCCTCATTAATCTTCCCCGTCCGCAATAAACTCGCCCATCCTAAAATCGGATTTAAAGGCGATCGCAACTCATGGGACAAAACCGCCAAAAACTCATCCTTAATCCGATTTGCGGCCTCTGCTTCTTCCCGCACTGTTCGTTCTCGCTTCAGAAGTTCTTCCCGTTCAATTTCGGTTTGTTTGAGTTCAGTCAAATCCAAGACAAAACAAAGCCAAGTCAGGGGATTTTCTTCTAATAAAGTTGCCCCGATTAAAATGGGAACCCGACTTCCCGACGAGTGAATATATTCCTTTTCAAAGGGAGGGCATTTTCCGGTATTGCGAAGTTCTTCTAACCCTTGTTCATCCACATCAAGATATTCAGGTGGTGTTAAATTGAGCCAACTAATTTCACCCGCTATTAATTGTTCACGGGTATAACCCACCATCTGTAAAAATACATCATTGGCTTCCACAATCTTATCTAAATTGCAAACAATCACCCCAATAATATTGGCATCAACTAAACGCTTAAACTTGGCTTCACTGACTCGCAAAGCATCTTCCAGGCGTTTGCGTTCGGTAATATCAAAGGACATTCCCCCCAGCAAATGACGACCCGCAGCATCGGTGATGGGAAATTTAAACGACATCCCATAGAACTCAACCCCATTACGGGTGATACATTCCAAGAATTCCGCCGCTTGAGCGGAACTCAGAACGGCTTGATCATGTTGTTGAAACTGGGATGCTATTTCTGGGAATAACTCAAAATCCGTCTTACCAATAATATTCTCTAGGGAACTATCGACTAATTGGGTCGCCACCCAATTCGCATAAATATAACGACCTTGTTCATCCTTGATATAAGCGATGGCTGGAATATGTCGCATGAACCCTTCAAACAAGATCTGGCTTTCTTTTAAGGCTTGTTCAACCCGTTTCCCTTGGGTAATATTCTGAAAAATAGCAACGGCGGCGACAATATCTCCTTGTTGATCTCGAATGGGAGCAGAATTCACGGAAATAAAGACTTGATTTCCATCAGTTCGTTCTAAACGGATTTCCTCGGCGGTGACAATTTCTCCCGTTGAGAGCGATCGCATTAAGGGCCATTCATCCGGTGCGTACCGTTGACCATTCGCCCGAAAACCCTCGAAATCTACAATTTGATCATATTCTTCAAGTTTGGATTCTGTCTCGTAGGAATAGCCAATAATTTGACTCACCTGTTTATTTGCTAAAATTAGTTGACCAGATTTTCCATCCGCTAGTAATACCCCCGCAGGCATTTGTTGTAATACAGCCTCAAGTCGGGTACGTTCGGTTTCTAATTGTTGTAAAAGGTTTTTTCGTTGTGTATCTTCCTGAGCAGGGGTATTAACCCGTTCTAAAGTCGTTTCCGTTACTGTTGTAAAAATACCACCAATACTTCCGGTTTCCGTCCAAATCGGACTAGAAGTGAAGGAGAAATAACAGGTTTTAACATCCCCATCTCGTTCAATTTGTAGCGGTTGGTTGAGGATTTGGGCAGTTTCTCCCGTTGTGAATACGGTCTGAAGACAGGGGTGAATATAGTTCCACAATTCCCCCTCAACTTCAGAAGCTGGTTGTCCTAAACTTAGTTTGGGATCGAGAATTTTCCATAATAAACAATAGGCATCGTTATACAGTTGAATAAAGTTTTCACCCCAAAACACAATCATGGGTAAAGGAGATGTCAAACTAATATTCAGGGCTGTGCGTAAACTCTGTGGCCAAGTCGAGATACTGCCCAGAGAGGTTCCATTCCAATCAATAGCAGATAAGAGCTTACCGATTTCACCACCTTTGGCCAAGATATCTTCAAATTGAGATATCTTTCCCCCTTGATTCACGATTGTTACTCCTGTAGTTTTGGGTTTCCGATATTAGGTGTTAGGTTTGGCGTTTTGATTCGGGTTGCAGTGGTAGGGGCGGGTTGATTAAGGTATAGTTGGTTCAGCAGGGACTCATAGAACTCGCCTGTATCAGTTAAGAGTTAAATAATTAATATATCACAATTTGCCTATTCTATTATTAACTTTTTTTGTAGCGTGGTTTACAATCAAACCGTAATTAAGCTTAAAACATTGCTGTTTATTTTTGTTTTCGGAGATCGATATACCAGAGATAAATCCGATCTTTAAAATAAACCTTATCCCCATAAATCATGATAGCTTTGGCTATCAAAAAATTGTTAATAAACTTATTTAATAATATCCCCAATTGTAGGGTGTGTAAGCGCAGCGCACGCACCATTTATACAGCATTAATTAAATCTTTTCTGTTATTGAATTCATCCTATTTTAATTAGTGCTTTTGCCTAGCTTTGACATATTGCGGCACCACCGGATTTAAAGTAAAAAAAGTTATTTTTTCCCGCTCTTGTGTCTCCAATAAAAATCGCATACACAGGGACTTTATTGCATTAATTAATTCAGAATGAGATAATTGTGTTTTGTTTAATATTTCTGCTAGAGTAACTACCTCTGTTTCTTGGGAAAGCTGAGTCATTACCGTAACTTCTTCCTCTGTTAATCTTCCCAAGAGTTGTTCTAAACGCAATTGTAATGATTGATCTAAAAGGGGCATATCATATTGCAAAAAATCAGTGACTTTACCGCTAAATAATTCTCGAATCAGGGCAGCCGTTATATTTAACCAAAGGGGGTTGCCTTGATAGATATTAATTAGAGTTTCCCAGGTTTCTGCCTCTAATAATTGATATGAGCTTAAAATCTCTTTTGCACCTAGACCTAAACTCCCTAAAACTAAAGAATGAATGGGGGAATTTGATTTTTCTAATTCAGCAATTTCTCTAGGTTTTTCGGAACTAATTAATAGAAAACAACTATTATGATTAACTTCGCTAATTTGTTTAAAAAATAACTGATAATCTTCATAGCCTAATTTATATTGTCCAGCAAGTTGATTACTGCTAAAAAGTGTCTGCACGTCATCAAGAATAATCAGACATCGGTATTTTCGCAGATAATCGAGAGTTTGGGAAATTTTGGTTTCGATATTTTGGGGTATTTCTGATGATTCGGAGAAAATTCTTAGGATTTTGGAAAGATATTTTTCTAAGGGAGGGGAAAAGCGGAGACTTCGATAAATGATGTAATCAAATTGGGTTTTGATTTGGTCTATTAGGTGAAGGGCAAGGGTAGTTTTGCCAATACCACTGATTCCTAGAAGTGCGATTAAGCGTGTACGATCTTGTGTTATCCAGTTTTCGAGGGTGGAGAGTTGGGAAGTGCGATCAAAAAAGCTGAATATTTCCGGTGCGTCGCCTAAGTCTATGTAGGGTTGTTTGGGAGTTTGTTGGGAGTTTGGGGTTTCTGTTGGACTTCGCGCCCTTTCTTGACAAACATTAAGGTTATTATTAACTGTTCCATAATTTTCACTAATAGCTGATGAATAACTATTATAAAATTTGGCTCTTTCCAGTATCGATCTCACATTAACTTTACTAACTTCTTCTCCGAATACATCTGAAAGTATGTTCCAAAGATCAGCCGCAGCAACCCTAACATAACCCTCAGTACAATCACGATCTTGGGCAATCTTGGCATATTTCCGACCGTGGAATGTTTCTTTTAAGATCGCCTCTTGCAAGTCATCTAGGTGTTTCCCGGTTTTGGCAAACACCTTTTCATCAGCAAATCTTAAAATTTCTTTAAGCTCCATAGATCGTGTTTGGGGTGATTTTTCGTTATTATAACTTATTTTTTATAACTTTTTAGATAATATTATATAACATTTTATAACACATTTAAGGTAATGGTGGTCAAAAGCGGTCATGGCAGAATGTTTCAGTAAGGTTAAAAACAGTGGGGCTTGCTGTATTACAAACTGATTGGGTCAGTCCAAAAGTAGATATTAAGCCAATGCAAAACCAGAAAAGGGATACCAAGACTTCTTCTCCAGTTCAAAGGATCTTCTGGCAATGCGCTGGAGCCAACGAGGAGATTCTAAAGAAGGAACAATGCGCTACCGATAGAGCTAAATATGCTTCTATTGGAGCCATAGTTCTGTTTATTTCAACCCTAGCCTCTTTCTCCATGGGCTACGCCATCTTTGTCGTCTTTGAAAATATAATCCTGTCAGTGGTGTTGGGTTTATTATGGGGATGGGGAATCAGATCACTTGATCGACTATTCATCATTAGTATTAAGAAAAAATATCGGGCAAATTTTGGTGAATATTTGGTTGGATCTGTAGTACAGACTATTACCGCACTCCCACGCTTAGGTCTGGCTTTGGTATTAGGTCTGGTGATTAGTAAGCCTCTGGAAATCCAGATATTTAATAAAGAACTTGAAGCCGAAATAGCCAAAGTTAATGAGGTGGAGATCAAAAATCTACGAAAAAAATTGTATGACGATGAGATGCGGGCATTAGATATAGAGAAAAAGCGTTTAGAAAACGATATAAAGCTGGAAAATGAAAAAAGGGATAAAGCTCACAATGAATATATTTGTGAAACGCGGGGCACATGTGGAACTGGCAAACCTAATGAGGGCCCAGTAGCTCTGGAAATAAAGAAAGAAGTTAAGCGAATTGATGAAAATATTGCTAAGTTAGGGCGTCAACAACAAGAGGTTCAGCAAAAAATCGATGAAGCCAACAATCGATTAAACAAGAAAATTCAGCAATTAAAGAGTAAAGATGATGGAGCAGATGGTCTTCTTAAACGGATAAAAACACTAGAAAATTTAGGTAGAGTAGATCCCGACATTGCCAATATAAATTTCTTTGTCACCCTAATTTTTATTTTACTGGAAACCTCACCTATTTTTGTCAAAATACTCTCTGGTTATGGGCCTTATGATGCCATCATTGAAAGGGAAGAACTGAAAACAGTCGGTGGAACTGCGCGAGGTATTAAAGAAGCTAAACATGAGCTAGAATTACTGGACAAGCTGTTAAAAGATAAAGGGATGATTAGATACGAAATATATCACCTCAAAAAGATAAAAAAAATTGAATTAAAGGGAAATGTAGACGAAGCACAAAGAGCACAAGATACCTTTGATGAAATTCAGGAAAAAGTATGGGAAACTTTGCAAAAACAGTTGAACCAAATCTTGGCTGAAATGGCTAAGGATCAAGGAGAAAATTTACTAGAAATTCGGAGTAAAATTTTAATAAAAATGGAGAAAAAAATCGAAGAACAACTGTTACAATTTACTGATGAAATTAGTTTGACCGGAAAAGAGTTGCATGAGATGCTCAATAAAGTTAAGACTGACCTTTTACAAGAAGCCTTGTCCAACCGAGTTAGAGGTATTACTAATGAAAAAATAGTTCAAGAGGTGGAACAACAAGTTGAGGAGTTTAAAGCTCAAGGCTTTCAAATTAAACAAGAAATTAACAATGAGAACAACGGCTCAAATCATAAATCAAACTAAGTTTTTTAGGTGATTGATGATTCAGACTAAATTCTCAAATTACTAAATAAAATGGAGACCAACAATGACTGACTTTAATGATAACTTAGAGAAATCAAGTGCTTTAGTTGCACGCAGTTTACAAGAAACTGACTCATCAACCGTGATTAAAGCTACAGAATATGCCGATCAGATTATGAGAAATCTCAAGAGTGGTCGAGGTTCTGGTATGTTGCCTGATTCAGTAAAGACGGCAATTATTCAGGGTGATGCTTCGTTAGTGCAAGCTGAATTTGAGTTTCTCAGACAAGCATTAACAATGGTTAGAAAGACGCAACTTGATAACCTGCGCGAGTCTTGCAATCAACATTTACTGAGAATGAAAGCAGACCGTCGTGGAAAGGATGCCCAGTTTTTATCCAACAGAATTACCGAACTTCTCAAAGAAATAGATCGTAATACTGATGATGTTTTCGATTTTATTGATCAGAAATTACAAGAGGCTGAGAAACTAACAAGTAGTAAACTTCGGGAGAAACGAATTAAAGAACTGGAACAAAAAATAGATGACTTTCAGGATAGTCAAAACAAGTTAGTTAAAAAGGTTTTGAGTATCACAGACGAAAGCCTTTAAACATTGACGATATCATGTTAAGCGCGATCGCCCTTAATTTTCAAAAGTGCGATCGCCTTTCTTTTCCCTTCTAAAAATACTCCCTCAAATTCTCAAATTCTCCAACACTAAAACGGTTAATTCGGGTAAAGAAGGCAACCGGGCATCATTTGTCAAAAAAAATGAAGCACCCTCACAGATAGCTGTAGCCATTTGAATAGCATCGGGCGATCGCAAACTATAAATTGCCCTCAGTTGTGCTGCTTTTTCAGCAATATCTGGAGTTAATTCAACCACAGTTAAACCTTCTTGATTGAGCAATATTTCACGATATTCTTGAGCCAAAATAGTGTTTTTTTGTTGCAGGGGATGAACTAGCACTTCCACTAGGGTTACTGTTGATGTCACCAGCCTAAAATCACCGCGATCAAACGCTCTAAAGAAAAGCCGCATCATCTCTAAATAGTTTGGATTTCGCTCAATAAAATAAATCAAAGGCGCGGTGTCTAATCCCACAACTTTTCCCTGTAACTGAGCTATCCATTCCATGAATTTCGTTCGTGATTCACATATTCTTGAGCATCAATCCCATGCCAAATTTCCTCACCCAACCCTTCTAATTCTAAAATACTACGCTTAGGTTTAGGCTGAAATCGGTGACGAACATATACTAATAATTCAGAAATGAGTCGCAGTTGCTCATCGGGTGAAAGTCTTAGAACCTCAGTCAATACTGTGTTGTAAATAGACATAAATTCTTGATTAAGATTTTTGGGTTGGTTGTTATTATAACAATTTAAGATATAGGGAAATGCGATCGCCCTTATTTCCCCAAAATGCGATCGCCCATTCTTTTACCTAATCAAATGGATTCAATATAGTTAACCCATTAACGCGCTTAAAATCCTTAGCATTACGAGTTACCAAAACACATCCTTCAACTAAAGCACAGGCTGCAATTACACCATCTCCTAGTTTCAAGCGATAATCTCGACGAATCTGGGCTGCACGATCTAAAACTGATTCTGTCAATGATACGCAGTTAAGAAGCCTCAAAAATTTTCGCATCTCATTCGCTTCTTCTTCTGTTAATTCTGGGTAACAAAGCAACTCTACCCAACTAATCGGACAGTAAAATGCCTCTGCATCTCCAGCTTCAATGTCATCAAATATAGACTGAACTTCTGACCCATCATTGAAGTAGTAAATCAAGATGTTGGTATCGAGAAGATATTTATTAATCATCCCATTCTTCTCGAATTTGCAACTGGAATTCCAAAGCATCGACACGAGATGGCAAAAAACCGCGCCATCTCTTTAAATTTTTTCCGGCTAATTTTTCACTGTTACCCTGAGTCTGGGTTATTACCCGATCGCGCATCAATGCTGACAATACTTCTAAAAGTTGTTGTTGCTCGTCAGGAGTGAGATTTTGAGCCTGACTCAGTACCTCGCTATAAGTAGACATTATGCTTGATGTTGAGATTTTTGGGCTGATTGTTATTATAGCAATTTAGGATCGAGGGAAATGCGATCGCCTTTAGTAGTAAGCCCTTTAGGGCTAGGAGGCGTGAACGCCTCACTACTTTTTAATATTTTCGTTCCTCTAGTAAGCCCTTTAGGGCTAAGAGGCGTGAACGCCTCACTACTTTTTAATATTTTCGTTCCTGGGGTTCAAATAACGTTATTTTGACCGGACGATAAGCTAAATCAATACCCGCAGGGGAATAATACGCTAAGGTATGTTTGAGGAACAGTTCATCATTGCGTTGAGGATAATCTTCTCGACTGTGAGCACCTCGACTTTCTTGACGATTTAAGGCTGAAGTTAAAATTAGATTTCCTACAATCATCAAGCTTTTTAATTCTAACGCTTCAATTAATTCGGTATTCCAACATTTGCCTTTATCATCTAAATAAATTTGTTGATATCGATTTTGTAACTCTTGAATTTGACTTAACCCTTCTCGCATGACGCTATCATTTCTAAACACACCACAATGAGTGGTCATAGCATCTTGAAATTCTTGACGCAGTTGCCCAATTCGGCAGTCTCCTGATTGATCTAATAATCCTTGTAATTGCTCTTGGGCTTCTTTTAAATACCGTTGTTCATCAATCATTGGTAACTTCCGATTTTGCACAAATTCTGCAATTGCCGCCCCGGTTCTTTTCCCATAAACCACACATTCTAATAAGGAATTACTGCCTAAACGATTTGCCCCATGTACCGAGACACAAGCCGCTTCTCCGGCTGCAAATAATCCATCCACTAAACTATCTGCACTGCTTAAAACTTGTCCATCAATATTAGTCGGAATTCCCCCCATAGAATAGTGAACCGTTGGACGCACTGGCATCGGTTCTACAACTGCATCAATGCCTAATAAACGATGAGCTTCTTCCCAACAAAAAGGAATCCGACTCATAATTTTTTCCCGTCCTAAATGTCGTAAATCCAAATAAATATAAGGCCCCCCAGCACTGCCATCGGGGTTAATTCCTCGCCCCGCCCGAATTTCTAAAGTAATAGCGCGAGAGGTAATATCTCTGGGTGCTAATTCCATCCGACTTGGGGCATAAGTCGCCATAAATCGTTCCCCATTACTATTAATTAAATAAGCGCCTTCCCCCCGTACAGCTTCGGAAATTAATACCCCTACCGGATATAAACCTGTGGGATGAAACTGCACAAATTCCATATCTTCCAGGGGTACTCCCGCCATCGCCGACATCGCCAACCCGTCCCCCGTTGAGGCGTAGTCATTAGAAGTGGTATTAAACGCCCGACCATAGCCCCCCGTTGCGAACATGACCGCCTTCGCGCGAACAACCGTTAACTGTCCGTCATTGATACGGAACATGACAACGCCCTTGGCCTGTCCTTCTTCCAATATCAACCGCATGACGTACCATTCATCATAGATATGAACGCCATAGCGTCTGAGGTTATTGACCAGTTCATGTAAAATAGCATGACCTGTTTTATCGGCGGCGTAGCAGGTACGGTTGTGGGAATGTCCGCCAAAGGCCCGTTGAGCAATACGGCCATCGGGAAGACGGGAAAATAATACCCCTAAATGTTCTAAATCAATAATCACATCCGGGGCTTCTTTCGCTAAAATTTCAACAGCATCTTGGTCTGCGAGATAGTCTGAACCCTTGACGGTATCGAAAGCATGGGCTTCCCAACTATCGCTTTCATCGATATTTTTTAATGTAGCAGCGATACCCCCTTGGGCGGCGACGGAATGGGAACGAATGGGGTGAGTTTTAGCAACAACGGCTATATTTAAGCTGGGGTTAGTGCGGGCAATTTCTACCGCCGCCCGACATCCAGCTAACCCGCCCCCAACAATAATCACATCATGTTCTAGCATCTTAATCAGTTATCAGTTATCAGTTATCAGTTATCAGTTATCAGTTATTAGTTATAGGTCTGTAAGGGTGGGGGAACCCCGCCCCTACTGGTATAGCTCTTACACTGATAACTGATTACTGTATGAGTTGAATTTATTCTAACTCGCCACTGGCACCGTTTAAGAACTGGGAAGTTCAGCGCGGCTCGGTTCGTCTTCAATGGATGGGTCTACAGATAGAATTTCGATATGGTTAAATAAAGTGGTGACAAATGCAAAGAGTAAAAAAGGTAAAGACAGCACAACAATTAAGCCCACCGTTGCTAACGCATAAATTTGACGGGTTGTACTCCACAGTGCTAATGAAGTCGCTAAGGCAATAAAGATGACAATTAGCCAGACGATAATTTGGCTATAGATATCGCCATAGGTAAGTGTGCATCGAATACGATACTTTTTCAGATCTTGCATTGGCCCTCTCTCGTAATATTCCTTTAAACTTCTAGGTTAAAGGGTTGATTCAATTTTGGAAAAATTTTAAACATTTTAATAAGAGTTGTAATTTAACTTTACGTTCGGTCATACTTCAGCAGGCAGCAAACCGGATAAAATTCTGAATTCTTGATTTTTTCAGGAATTCTTAACATTGATTGTTCAGCATTAACCCTCTTAGGGAATAGCTAAAAGCGATTTGAGAGACTCTTCCGCACCCTACGCCTGTGTTTTATCTCCTTTCTCCAAAATCAGGGAAGGGGTGAATACTCTAATCATCTGATCTAAAAAATAATAAATTCGGTAAGGCTAACCCTACCGGAATTCCTAATGTCATTAATAAGGCGGTTCCAGCCATCACTATCGTATTAGCAATTAAAGAAATATCGGAATTGATACCTAATTTCATCATTAAAATTAAACCACTTCCGGCTCGAAACATAAATATTCCAGGGATCATTCCAACAACTGCCCCAAATGCAATAGCCGCCGAAGGCACTTTAAATCGTCGAGAAAAATAAACTGTCATTAATCCCACAACCATTGAAGCCAAAAGATTTCCCCAAATAATTCCTAATCCGATATAAATCGAAAAAAATCGCATTCCATAACCGACAATTCCACAAAGAATACAAACCCAAAGAATTCCTTTAGGAACATTAAATAAAATCGCAAATCCAGCCGCCACAAATCCAGCAAATAAAATATTTTCCGGCTGTAATAGAGGGGGTTTTGTCGAATTAACGGCAACAGAAATATCCATTAAGCTTCCTGACAATAATAAGCCAAATAAAATAGAAATTAACATCACCAAACTAAAATTTAATCGAGCAATTCCTGTAATTTGATGGTTATAAACCATATCTAAAACTGCATTAATTAAATGAACCCCTGGGACTAACATCATGGACGGAACTAATAAACAGGGTTCTGGCGTTGTTGTCCAACCGAGTTTAATTCCAATTGCACTGATACACCCGCCCAAAAAAGCAGCAAAAAATGTAATAATAAACCCATTAAACTTGTGTTTAGCTAATTGTTGTCTTAAGATTAGTCCCAGGGCTGTTGCTAAACTCACAATCAAAAAAGTAGACCAATCTCCATGAAAAATTTTAGCCAAACTTCCCCCCGCAATTCCTAGCATTAAAACTAAAAACCATTGCGGATAATGATGAGGAGCATGGTGATTAATCAGTTCTAACTCATCTGTAACTTCTTCTAAAGTTTTATGTCCTTGTTGAATATCATCGACTAAGCGCATCACTTGAGTCATGACCATCATATTAATTTTCATCGCCGGAATGGGGGTACTAATGCGCGAATAAAATTGATTATGAATTTTGGTTGTTAAGGTGATAGCTTCATAAGATACTAATAACCGGGCTTCAATTCCTAAACTATCTGCTAATTGACCAGTTACCCGATGAACTCGTTCTGTTGCAGCACTATTTTGTAGAAGAAGTCGGGCGGTAAGTAGAACCAGGTGAAACTTTTGATCAATCTCTTGCAGGACTGTTGGTGTCATCTGGGTTTTTCCTTAAACGGACATCTGATGCTATTAATAGTATGGGATTTAGGCTTAATTTTATGGATAGTTGGGAATTAGTACAACGAAAAGCCACAGGGGAATGGAATTTTAAAGAGGTGGATTTAAGAGGCGCTGATTTACAAAGTTTGGATCTCAGTAAATTAGTCTTTATTGGGGCCGACTTAAGTGGGGCAAATCTCAAGGGCGCGAATTTGAGTCGTTCTTCCTTACGCGGTGCTAACTTAATGGGGGCTAATTTAAGTTATACGATTTTAGAACAAGCTAGTTTATATGGGGTACAAATGATGGGGGCAAACCTCTCCCATGCTAACTTGAATGGAGCCAATTTAACCCACGCTAATTTAAGCTATACTAATCTTTATCAAGCTAATTTAAGCGCTGCCAACCTTTACGGGTGTAATTTAGAAAATGCTTGGTTAGTCGGGGCTGATTTACGAGATACGGATTTAGAAAAAGCTAATTTTAAAGCCGTTAATTTAACCGATGCTAATTTAACGGATTCTATTGGATTTAATCAAAGCGATGCCATCATTTGTAATACGATTATGCCCAATGGTGAATTGATGTTATCCCTGCTCTAAATTAACCGTTAAAGTTTTCCCCCTAATCAATACTTGATCCCCAGTTATTAATTTTCTTCCTCGTCGAGTTTCAATTTCACCATTAACTCGAACTTCACCGGATTGAATCATAATTTTAGCTTGTCCTCCGGTAGAAGCTTCACCGATAAATTTAAGAAATTGATCGAGTTTAATGGTTTCAGACATGATTTGATAGGCTCTTAATAGAGAGTCAGGTATTTAATCTATTATAATAGAATTGAGGATTTTGAGCAAGGCTAAATCAGGTTAATTTAATAAACGTTAAATAAGGAATAAAAAAATAATTACACTGACCTAGATAATTTTGACACAGATGGGCATTCCGTCTCAAAAACTGTCATAATATAAAAACAGACGTAACATTTCTTAAATACAATGGCGAGAGACTTAAGAGGCTTTTTAAAACTGTTAGAAGAACGGGGACAATTACGGCGAATTCAAACCTTAGTTGATCCTGACTTAGAAATTGCTGAAATTTCTAACCGAATGTTGCAATGTGGTGGCCCAGGGTTATTATTTGAAAATGTTAAAGGTTCACCCTATCCGGTGGCGATCAATTTATTAGGGACAGAACAACGGGTCTGTTGGTCAATGAATATGGAAACTCCCCAAGAGTTAGAGGAATTGGGGAAAAAATTAGGAATGTTACAACAACCTAAACCGCCTAAAAAAATCTCCCAAGCCATTGATTTTGGCAAGGTTTTATTTGATGTCGTCAAAGCTAAACCTGGGCGCAATTTTTTCCCTCCTTGTCAACAGATTATCATTGAAGGGGATGATGTTGATTTAAACCAAATTCCCATGATTCGTCCCTATCCTAAAGATGCGGGGAAAATCATTACGTTGGGATTAGTGATTACGAAAGATTGTGAAACGGGAACCCCCAATGTTGGGGTTTATCGCTTACAATTACAATCTAAAAATACCATGACCGTCCATTGGTTATCGGTGCGAGGGGGTGCGAGACATTTACGCAAAGCGGCGGAGAAGGGAAAAAATTTAGAAATTGCGATCGCATTAGGAGTTGATCCCTTAATTATTATGGCGGCGGCGACACCTATTCCGGTTGATTTATCCGAATGGTTATTTGCGGGATTATATGGGGGGTCTGGGGTACAATTAGCCAAGTGTAAAACGGTAGATTTAGAAGTTCCGGCGGACTCGGAATTTGTATTAGAAGGAACCATAACTCCTGGGGAAATGTTACCCGATGGCCCCTTTGGGGATCACATGGGATATTATGGTGGCGTTGAAGATTCTCCGTTGATTCGATTTCAATGTATTACCCATCGTCAAGACCCGATTTATTTAACTACTTTTAGCGGTCGTCCTCCTAAAGAAGAAGCGATGATGGCGATCGCATTAAACCGGATTTATACCCCGATTTTAAGGCAGCAAGTCTCGGAAATTGTAGACTTTTTCTTACCTATGGAAGCCTTAAGTTATAAAGCTGCAATTATCTCCATTGATAAAGCTTATCCCGGTCAAGCAAGACGGGCTGCTTTAGCGTTTTGGAGTGCCTTACCTCAGTTTACTTATACCAAATTTGTGATAGTCGTAGATCAGGATATTAATATTCGAGATCCGCGACAAGTGGTATGGGCAATTAGTTCAAAAGTTGACCCGTCCAGGGATGTTTTTATTCTTCCTGATACGCCTTTTGATACCTTAGATTTTGCCAGTCAAAAAATTGGATTAGGGGGAAGAATGGGCATCGATGCAACGACAAAAATCCCTCCCGAAACCAATCACGAATGGGGAGAACCTTTAGAGTCAGATGTTGATGTTGCTGAAAGGGTAACCAAACGTTGGGCAGAATATGGATTAAATGATCTGAATTTAACCGAAGTAGACCCCAATAAATTCGGTTATGAGATAAGATAGTTGTAACGTGCTACTATCTAAAAAAAACTCAAATTTTTAAGGAGACAAGAATGTGGGTCGAAAGCGTAACTCTAAATAACATTAAATGCTTTAAAAACGAGGAAATTATTTTCACTCGGACTGCCGTTAATGTTTCCAATCATCGCCTAAAACCCTATTCTTGGATTTCCTTATTAGGGGAAAATGGTGTTGGTAAAAGTACATTACTGCAAGCCATTGCCTTACTTTTAGCAGGGCCAGAAGCAGCTAAAGAACTGCTACCTCGCCCTACGGGTTGGGTTTGTGATTCTAAAAAGCCGGGAAAACTAAGTATTACTTTAAATCAAGAAGAAAATGATGCTATAATTTTTGGTAAGGAAAAAATCAGAAAAAAATTTTCCTATTCTTATTTTGTTACAGCAGATAAAGCCGTCAAAGTCGGTGAAGAAACTTATACAGAACCTGCATTAATTGAAGAAAGTTCAAAAATAGTAAGTTGGTTGAGAAAGAATGCGTTTGCATCCGATACAAAAGGATGGTTTGCTGCTGGATATGGTGCATTTCGTCGTCTAACGAGAACCAGTCAAGTTTTAATTCCTAGTTTAGAACCAGCAAAACGATCTAGCAATTTTGCGACTCAGTTTAATGAAGATAGTGCTTTGAGTTCATTTGAAAGATGGATGGTTTATTTAGAATTTAGGATTGCCAAAGGAGATCCAACTGCACAAAAAATGCGAGACATCGGGATAAATGCGATTGAAAAACTACTCCCTGGAAATACAAAAATTGCTGAAGTGAGTATCGAGGGTTTAATTAAATTTGATGTCAATGGTCAAAGGGTTTCAACGATTGGTTTATCAGATGGATATCGTAGTATTATTGCCTTAGCAGGAGATTTAATTTGGCGCTTACTTCAAACCTTTCCTGATTTAGAAGATCCCACTCAAGCATCAGGTGTTGTTTTAATTGATGAATTAGACATTCATTTACATCCTTTTTGGCAACGATGGATTGCTGAATGGCTACGCGAAGTTTTTCCTAACCTTCAGTTTTTTGTTGCAACTCATAGTCCTTTTATTGCTGCCGGAGCCGGAGAAGATGCTTTAACTTTACGTTTAGATATTGTTAACGGAGAAACTAAAATTACACCCGTTGAAGACATCTCAGCTTATGATGTTGATTACATCCTCAGAAGTCCTGCTTTTGGTTTAGAGTCTACTTATTCCCCCTCCACACAGGAGAAAATTCAGCGATATCATGAACTCAGAATCAAAAAAGATAAACTGTCTAAAGAAGAAGAGCAAGAATTTAACCAATTGAAACTGTTTATGCAGGATAAACAACCTATGTCTCTGCCTGAACCCGGAAGTTTAGATGATAGAATTAATGCGTTTTTGGAGATGAATTTACCTTGATTCCCGTTTCCCGATTAACTCAAGTTCCTCAGATTTTGCAAACCAAGGCTAATCAATGGCTAACTGAACTCAAAACGATTAAGGCGAATCCTAATGCAACAAAATCACAGCGTGAGAACGCTATTAATAAATATAGACATTCTGAAGTCAAGCAGGCTTTAGTTGGAATTTTTCACGGGAAATGTGCCTATTGTGAGAGCCAGATTTTAACCGTTGGTTATGGGGATATTGAACATTTTTATCCTAAAAGCAAATACACTGATTTAACCTTTGAGTGGACAAACCTATTATTATCTTGTACCATTTGTAATAATCCTCAACATAAAGGGACAAAGTTTCCCCTAGATGTTAATGATAAACCTTTGCTAATTGATCCAACTGATGAACAAACAGATATTTTTGAACATCTTCAATTAACTTGGGATCAAACTGCTAACCAAGCCTGGATTGATGGGCTTACGGATAGAGGTAAAACTGTTGTAAATATTTTTGATCTAAATGATCAAAGAGGTACAAGGAAAGAGTTGATTCGAGAAAGAAGTAAAAAAGTTAAAACAATGCTTGCTCTTTTAACGATGGCAACCAGTGAAAAAATTGATGATATTAATAGAAAAGAGGCGATTAATTTACTCAAAGAGTCTTGTAATATTGAAGAACCCTATCTAGCTTTTGCCTTATTTTATATTTTACCATTTTTGGCTCATCACTATCAAGATTTAGATGCCATTGATTTATTAAAAAAAGTAGGTAAACGGAGTTTTGGCTATAGCCTATTTGCCAGAATTAATCAATTACCGGATTAACTGTAGGAGGGTTATTAATATTTACATCAATCTCGGTGAACCCGCCCCTACAGTCAATTAATTTCTGATCCAAAATTCTAACTTTTCACATGAGAAACCTGATGACTCAACTGTTGATAATCTGAACGAAACCACTGCGGTAAACGGGAAATATTTTGAATTTGCAATTGTCCGGGGCGACAATATAATAATACCGCTAATAGGTATTTTATCTTGTCTATTTCATTGAGTCCTTGATTCATTTTAGAAGCTAATGTTTTGATAAATTCCTGTTCTGAAGCCGTTAACACTTCTTGAGAAAAACCACTATGTAATAACGTTCGATAAGCTTGACCCACTGAACTTTGATAAATTGATTCTAATGTTGGAGATTCCAAACCCAACCAAAAATTAGCTAATTCTTGACGAATTTGACGTAACTCTTTAACAATATCAACATTAGACGGATCAATTCGATATAAATTTACACATCCGACTAACCGTTTTTGGAAAGCTTCTGTTTCAGATAACGCTTGATTTTCTGGAACAGAAACAGCCGTTTTTAATGCCGTTGATAGTTTGACTGTTTCCAGGTTTGAGGGATTTTCAAACACCCGTTTATAATCTTTCAATAACCATTCAGGTAAACGATGATCTGCATTAGCAACTAATATCTTACCCGGAGGATAATATAACATCAACACCATCAAAGAGTTTAAAGAATCAGACTGTTTGAGTCCAATCGCCTTTTGAGTTATCTCATGGAGAAACTTTTGTTCTTCTGGGGTTAAGGCTTCCCTTTGAATCCCTCGATTTAAAAGAATTTGATAACCTTTTCCTAGATTCATTCTATAGGTTTGTTCTAAATGTTCAGGTGAAATTTTTAACCAGTGCTGCGCCATAAGTTTCCGAATTTCTCGCAACTCATCAATAACGGATTCATTATTTCTTTCTAAATCATAACGATTGACTGCATTAACTAAGCAAGATAAATACTGTTGTATTCCTTCTCGGCTATTCGCTTGAATAAATTGCTGATTTTGCTGCCAATTTTGAAATAATTGCTGAAAGATTACACCGATTTTAGCCGAGTAGGTTCGACTATCCAAAAATTCAGGATTTTGCTGCATTTTGTGTTGAATTTCCTGGCGTTTTTGTTGTCGGAGTTGCGGGTTATTAGCTAAGGTAATAGCTAAGTTAATATAGGCTGCTTCGCTATTAGCAATTAAATCAGGAATAGAGAGCGATCGCAACAATGAGGCAGCCATCAAAGACCGGAAAGATCCTCCATCTCTGGGTACAATTATCTGACCTGCTTGGGACGTTTCCGAAGAATAAGAAGGAATAGAATCTCCATCTCGAACAATGGGAACTAAACCAACTTCTAAGGGATCAAGTAAAGATGTTACCCCAGAAAACGGATAGGAATCTAAATAAATATCCGCTAATTTTAAATATTCTTTAATATCTGAACGACTGGGTTGTTTTTGTAAGAAAATTAAGCGACGACTTTCTACCCCATATTGGGCAAGAACGCTTTGAAATTGTTTAATAAAAGGAACCGTTGCATAGCGAGAACTCCAGTTCGGGTTAAAGGGATATAAGACCAAGAAAGAGTTAGGAACTGCTGCTAAAATTTTAGCCCACGTTTCTTGGACTTCAGGAATAATTTTATAAAAATTTGATCCTGAAATAAACATAATGGAATCATCAGGAATTCCTAACAAAGAACGATTAGGAATGCGTTGCGGTGCTTCAGGAGGAATTGCAGAACAACTAAAACAATGGGCAGTCCCCGGAATTAACATTAATTTTTCTCGATATTGTTCTTGAGCATTTTCTTGAGGTTCGGTTAAAACGCCTGAGATATAATAATCCATACTTCCCATCCCACTGGTAACACAGGATGGAGTGGTATTAACTTGAATTCTGGCTAATTTATGTAATGCTAATAAAGTGACTGGATGAGAAACTGCGGTAATATTACTCCCAATGAGTAAAATATCTAAATCATGATTTCTAATTAAGTTTACTTGTTCAGTTACATGACTCGGAAGTGGAACTAATTGATCAACGCGACTTCTGCAATACTGTTCTAAAGGATGATTATTGGCGGTTACAGTATATAAAATTACTTCAAATTGATTTCTATCTAAATATTCAAAAGTAGGTAATATGGCATAAGTTTCTGTTTGAGGATTAAAATGATTACTGAGAATTCCTAAACGAATTTTTTGACGACTGTGAGGACGTTGAGGAAACTCATAATCTAAAGCATGACCTAAACTTTTTAGGGCGAACTCCATAATTTCTGCCCGTTTAATATAAATCTCTTTGAGATTTGCCGTATTAAAATATAACGGAATAAAGTTAGCCATTTGGGTGAATTTCCAGGCTAATTCTTTCCAAATTGGAAACTCAGGATTACTCATAAACCGCCCATGAGTATAGTTAATCCAATTTTCTACATAACGATAATAACGGTCAGCTTCTCCGACTTCCTGGAAAAATTGAGGAACTGCTAACATAAACTTAAAATAATCCTCTAAAAACCATTTAGGAATAGGAGCTTGAATATACCAGTCTTGAGGGAGGTGATACGGATAACAATATAAAGTTAGGGCTAATAAATACTGTAAGCTTTTGGGCTGGTTTAGTCCTGTTTTTAAGTAAGTACACCAGTCTTGAATGTGAGTTTTTTCTTGAGGGGTTAAAGCTTCATTTTTAAAACTACTATTCAATAAAATTTTATAAGCTTGACCGATTTCTCCTAAATAAACTTTTTCTAAATTTTGAGTTTCTAAACCTAACCAATATTGAGCCAAAATCTGCCGAATTTGACGTAAGGGATTGATAATAGTGTTTGAATTAGGATTTGTTTTATATTCTTCAGTTAAACGGAAAACTTCTGCTAAAATTTGAGCCGGAGTCAGGGTTTTTATCTCTACTTTTGGTTGTTTCGGAGGAGCAAATAAGGCAATAATTGCTTGTTTAACTATATCAGATTGACTACAATTTAAAGCGGCTTGAATTTGAGCAATAACGGCTTTAGCGTCTCCCTGAGTTAACATTTGTTGGGCGGTACTAATGGCATATAAACCATAATGCTCTTTGGCTTTATTCGATAAATCTATTGCTTGATGTTCAGGAAGATAAGATTGAGAAATTTCAATTGATTTTAAGGTATCTGTAATATTTTCTCCCCCTTGAATTAAGCGAGATGTCCAAGAACTTAAATGCAAACGGTAAGCGGCTAAAATTTGAGGTTCATAACCGATAGGATAATGAGCAGAAATTCTTGTCCACATTTCCCAATCTGCTGCTGATTTGGCTTGGGGACAAAACCCCCCTAATTGTTCATAAATACTCCGTTTTACCACCATTGAAGAGGGTTGAATGCGTTGGGAAATGGCAATGCGTTCGATCCAGTTTTCTAAAATTCCGGGTGTTTCTCGTTCTAAAGTAGAGATAGACCGTTGATGATTCTCACTATCTACATAATAATGACGACAAAATGCAGCCCCAATCTTAGGTTCTTTTTCTATAATATTTCTTAAGGTTTGATAAAATCCAGGTAAGACAAAATCATCATCATGTAATAGATGAATCCACTGTCCTTGAGCCCGTTCTAAACATAAATTAAAGATAGCCGTTTGACCAATATTAAGTTGAGAATGGCGATAAAATTTGATGCGATTTCCGCCTACTTTTTTAACAATTGCTTCTAGTTCAGCTTGTACTGCACTATCAGGACAATCATTAATCACTTCAATTTGCATTTCATCTTCCCCTGGTGCTTGTTCCAGAACACTTCTCAGGGTTTGTTCTAAATATTGAACTTTATTAAAGGTCGGAATCATCACTGACCAAAAGGGTCGCTTTAGATTAGAATTGAAAGGAGAAATCTGGGGAAAATTCCAGGGAGATTGAGAAAGACGAGTTAAACTCGGTTGAGTTTCTATTGTTTTAGGTTTTTCCTTTACAGACGTTGATTGCTGATCAATTTCTTCTAAATTTTTAGCTATTTCTAACAGGGTTGAACTCACAATATCAGCCATTTTTTTCCAAGAGAATTTTTTAGCTTGTTTAAATCCGGCTGCAATTAAAGCGTTTCGTCGTTCAGAATTCTGTATATTTTTAAGTTCCTGAGTCAGTTGATCAATATCATCTTCGTTGACATAAATAGCGGCGTTATTCGCAACTTCAACAATAGAACTATTCCGACAGGTGATCACGGGACAACCGCAAGCCATTGCTTCTAAAATCGGTAATCCAAACCCTTCATATTTTGAGGGGTAAACTAAAGCGATCGCACCACAATAAGCTAATCTTAACGCTTCATCATTTAATTTTAAAAGATGAATATTACTATCAGAAATATATCCCTGAAGTTCTTTTTCTAACTGAGTTTTTCCCCCAATACAAAGAATATCATAGTTTTGAAAATTATCTAACCGGGATAAAGCTTGAAACAATAAAATCGAGTTTTTATAACCCTTGGGACTAATGCGATCGCCAATAATAATAAAATAGGGTTTTGATACATGATATTGCTGTTTAAATTGTTCAATTTCGGTTAAAGTTGCGGGATTAAAAATTTCATCGACTGCACTATGAGCAACTTGAATGGGTTTATTAGCAACCTGTGGGAAAATTTTAACTAAATCCTGGGCGGTATTTTGAGAAATGGTAATAAACCCTGAAGCGTGTAAAATTCCACGATGTTTTTCTCGCCACATCGGTTCATCTAAATTTAGACCTATGACTTCAGGAATCATATCATAACCCATAAATACTGATGGGGTACTGATGGGAGTCGTATAATAAGTTGAAATGAATAAATCAGCTTTTTCTTGATCACAAATGGCTTGTAAGAGTTGGCGATCGCGATTTGTATTTCCATAGTCATATAAAGGAATAGATCGATACATAATTCCCGGAATTTTCGGTGCAGTTCCTTGCCGATCTAAGACAATAATTTGTTGACAAAAATCTCCGGTTGACCATTCTGTGAGTAACGCTTTCCAAACTCTGGCAATTCCGGTATTATTAAATTGAAAAAAGACCCCATCAATAATAATTTTAAATAACTTAGACTTTTGAGAAAAACCTTGATCCTTTGAACTTTCGGTTTTCATTTCAATACTATTAGAGCTACTTTCCTTGCGGAACCAAACCCCTGTATAGTCAATCTGATGAAGTCTAAAAGATTCTTGTTTGAGGTTTTCAAACTCATGAATTGCCTTTTTACACCCTTCCCAATGACCATAATCATCGATTTGAATCATTCCCAAAGGAACAACATTATCATAGAGATTATTGAAGATATCTAAAGTAGAATCATACCAATCTCCATCCGCGTGCAGAAAGGCAATATCACCAATTTCTTTACGATATAAAGGCAATGTTTCACAAAATAAACCGGGGACGGCTTTAATAATAGATTGGACATCTAAAATCTGACAAACCTTGTCTAAGTTATCCCGAATTGGAGCACCTAAAGTCCCAGCACCAAAACCTGTTTGATTGGCTGGAATTCCATCATGAAGATCAGCATCACTCGGATCGGGCATTCCTTCAAATGTATCAAAAGCATAGACAAAACGGGGGCGCAAAGTGTAACGTTTAATCACCGTTGCCAATAAAGCCGATCCTCCCCCTTTATATACCCCACATTCAACAAAATTGCCTGGAATATCTTCTAAACATACTTTTTTTGCTAAGGAATAAAGAGAAAATAATCGTTCATGACTTAACAGAGTATAAGGTCTGACAATAGACAAAATTTCTTGAAATTCCTGTTCTGAATTATCAATAGCTCTATCGCTAACCCGATAATTCATTAAATGGGTTGGCAATTGCCAATTCACGTTAGAATCTGGTTGGTGCATCACAGGTTCTACATTTCCTCGCCAAGCCACTCCCATAATTTGCATGGTTTGATATATCATCGTATTCCATCCTTTATCTCTCAAATAATGCAAGCCTTCAGCTACATCAGGAGAAGCCAAATCATGAAATAGAATCATGGCATTTTCTTCGGCATACTTTTCACAGGCGATCGCATCCTGAAGCGGGCCAGGAGATTCATGATTTCCATCAATAAAAATTAATGACCATTTCTTTTGGGATTGGTTTGCGAGTTCCTCGACTTTTTGGGGACTATAACCCGCCCATAAATTAATCTGATTTAGAACCCCACTATTTCTCAAACAACTGGTTACACTGTTATAAATCTCTGCATTATTAAGGATTGGATCAATCACATCTAATTCGACTCCAGCCAATCCTAAATGACAAGCTGACCATCCCATCCAACACCCAATTTCTAAGGCATTCTGATGCTTAAATTTTAGGGCTGTGTTGTAAAGAATATGAGCTTCATCCCGACTTAAAAATCCTATGGTTGGTTGCCGACGATCTACATACCAGTTATGAGGAATATCCCCTCGCAAATAGGGCCAAGAACATCGAGCCGGATTTCCGACTATCATATTAGGAAAATATTGATCGGGTTGAACAATTTTTAATCCAGGCGAAACATAATCTTTTTCCGGTAATAAAGCTTGTTCGATCACTGAAAGGGTTTCCTGAATCATTCTTTCTTCCTTAAACATTTTTTCGGCTCGCTTTTTACAATTCATTCCGATCATTTGGCGTAACTCTGGGTTCATTGCCCAATTTTTGAGAACGTCACCAAGCTCTCTAACCGTAGCTTTCGGGTCATGTTTTGGGTCAGCAATTAATTGACCTGTGTTTCCTAATTCTTCAGGAATTCCACTAACGGCTGTTGCAATTACAGGCAATCCTTTAGACATAGCTTCCATAACTGATAAAGGCATTCCTTCTAATTCTGAAGTTAGAATAAAAATATCAGCTACATCTAACAATTCGGAAACATTCTCTTGCTGTCCCAAAAGCTTAACTTTATCCGTAATTTTTAACCGTTTAACTGTTTCTTGAAGTTCAGTTTCAAACTCAGGTTCAAAAACCCCTCCTCCTACCCAGATAAAATAGAGATGATTCCATACAGGTGTGGATCTCAACTGTTCAATAGCTTGCAATTGATACTGATAACCTTTGCGTTTTTCGATCCGGGCAGAGGTCAAACAAACCACCGCATCTAAAGGAATTTCCAGTTTTTGGCGTAAATTTTCATTAATTAATGCGTTACGAGGGGTAAAGTAATTTGAGGGTCTGCCGTAGTAAATCACTTGCCCTTTATTTTCGGGAAGCCTAAACAGTTTGTGGAGTAAACTTAGATTATTCTCAGAAACAGCAATAACGAATCGAGCTTTGTTGTAGTGATAAAATAATTGATCTAACTGGTGATTAACTTGAACGGCTAGATGAGGGTCAACCAATCCTTCTACAATAATATAAGGAAGATTGATTTCTATAGCAATCTGTTTTATAATTAAATTAGAAAAAGGATTAGAATTACTACAAATCAGTAAATCGGTTTTTTCAAGTTGTTTTCGGATTATTAATCGTAAATTTTGACTGTCCTGAGATAAATTGGAATAATCAATCCCAATCTGTTTAATACCCAGTTCTTGCTGTTGAGTTACCAATGGAGTATAGGTTTGATGGTAGGGTGAAGCGTGTAGAGATGTGACCTCAAAACCGGTTTTAGCTAATTCACATAAAAGCGAGTGATTATACTGAGCAACGCCACCGACTCCGGGATCATCTGTAGATAATAAAATTCTCTTCATGCCCACACCTACTCAAAAAATTTGCTGAATCATTGAAAACTGAAAACCTCAAGGGAAATTAATGGACAAAAAATTGCTCCATCCCCACCCTATATCTTAAATGAAGCTCACATCCCCTGATCACAGGATCTCTAGCCTTACCCCCTACCTGGATGAAAAATACGTTAAGATTAGTAACAATAGCATAACAATACCAGAGTCCTGTGGACTCAGAGCAACAGTAGGAGGATAGACCTCGGTGAACAAACGCTGGAGAAATGCAGGGTTATACGCCCTGCTCGCCATTGTCGTCTTAGCATTAGCAACCGCCTTTTTTGACAAACAGCCCCAAACGCGGGAAAGCTGGAAGTATAGTACCTTTATTCAAGAAGTCAAGAGTAATAAAGTTGAACGGGTCAGTCTGAGTTCTGATCGTTCCAGAGCCTTAGTCACGGCTCAAGATGGGAATAAAATTTTAGTGAACCTCCCTAACGATCCTGAACTGATCGATATCCTGACTCAAAATAATGTTGATATTTCGGTTCTACCCCAGAACGATGATAGCTTTTGGTTTAAAGCCCTCAGCAGTCTGTTCTTCCCCGTTTTGCTCTTAGTGGGTTTATTCTTTTTATTGCGTCGCGCTCAGAATGGCCCTGGTAGTCAAGCCATGAACTTTGGCAAGTCCAAAGCCAGAGTGCAAATGGAACCCCAAACCCAAGTCACATTTGGGGATGTGGCAGGTATTGAACAAGCCAAACTCGAACTCAGCGAAGTGGTAGACTTCCTGAAAAATGCTGATCGGTTTACGGCTGTCGGTGCGAAAATTCCCAAAGGGGTGTTATTAGTCGGCCCCCCAGGAACTGGGAAAACCCTGTTAGCTAAAGCGGTTGCGGGGGAAGCCGGAGTTCCCTTCTTCAGTATTTCCGGTTCAGAATTTGTGGAAATGTTCGTCGGGGTCGGGGCGTCCCGGGTTCGTGACCTGTTTGAACAAGCCAAAGCCAATGCACCTTGTATTGTCTTTATCGATGAAATTGATGCCGTTGGTCGTCAACGGGGGGCTGGTTTAGGCGGCGGTAACGATGAACGGGAACAAACCCTGAACCAGTTATTAACAGAAATGGATGGGTTTGAAGGCAATACGGGAATTATTATTATTGCCGCGACCAACCGCCCCGATGTCTTAGATGCTGCTTTAATGCGTCCGGGTCGCTTTGACCGTCAAGTTGTGGTTGACCGTCCCGACTATAACGGCCGTTCAGAAATTCTCCGGGTTCATGCCCGGGGTAAAACCTTGGCTAAAGATGTGGACTTGGACAAAATTGCCCGTCGGACGCCTGGGTTTACCGGAGCGGACTTATCCAATTTGTTGAACGAAGCCGCCATTTTAGCCGCCCGTCGCAACTTGACGGAAATTTCAATGGATGAAGTTAATGATGCCATTGACCGGGTGTTAGCGGGGCCAGAGAAGAAAGATCGGGTAATGAGCGAAAAACGCAAAACCCTGGTGGCTTATCACGAAGCGGGTCATGCTTTAGTCGGGGCCTTAATGCCAGACTATGACCCCGTACAGAAAATTAGCATTATTCCTCGCGGTCGGGCTGGGGGTTTAACTTGGTTCATGCCCAGTGAAGAACGCATGGACTCCGGTTTATTCAGTCGCTCTTATTTGCAAAATCAAATGGCCGTCGCCTTGGGCGGTCGGGTGGCTGAAGAAATTATCTTTGGGGAAGAAGAAGTTACGACAGGCGCTTCTAATGACTTACAACAAGTCACTCGTGTTGCGCGTCAAATGATTACTCGTTATGGGATGAGCGATCGCCTTGGCCCGGTGGCATTAGGTCGTCAACAAGGTAATATCTTCCTGGGACGGGATATTATGTCAGAACGGGATTTTTCCGAAGAAACCGCCTCGGCCATCGATGAAGAAGTTCGTCAACTGGTGGATGAAGCTTATAAACGGGCTAAACAAGTATTAGTAGAAAACCGCCATGTTCTGAATCAATTAGCGGATTTGTTAATTGATAAAGAGACGGTAGATGCGGATGAACTGCAAGACTTATTAGCCAATAATGATGTAAAAATGGCTGCGATCGCTTAATTCAAAAGTTTACTATTAAAGCGATTTAAAAAGAACAGGGCTGGATTTTTCAACCGAAAAACAGCCCTGTTTTTTATTAAAATTAGTCGGGGGTTTTGATCAGACTTTAACCGCGTTTGAATTAACGTAGAAAGCAACTCACAAGCCACAAAATCGTAAAAGTGATTAGAGAAATAAACTGTTCTACTGCTAAGGGTGTTCCAATCAATGAACTGAGTAAACTCCCCAACAACAACCCCGTAATTAAACCTGTCACCGTTAATAAAACGGCTCGACCAAACTTATTTTCTTTGCGGTTAAGAAAATACAAACAAGATCCAACCCCCAAGGCTAAGGTCAGCGTTAAAATTGAGTCGGGCGAACCGGGATATAAACTTAAACCCCCTAACGCTGCATAAATTCCCGATGGCCATAGCAGATCAGCACGGCTAGGAGTATCCAGCAGTTGTTGTAACCAATTGGGTTTTTTGTTCGCTGGAGGTTGCAAACCGGGCGGGGGAGTTGGGGTCGCTCGTTCAGGAAAACGAATCCGTTCAGGGACTTTAATTTTGCCCTCTTGTCGCAGTTTTAGCCGATCCATCAAAATGGCATCATAAGCTGCTTCAATGGATTCCAGCAGCTTACGTTCACCACTATATTGTTGTTTTAGGCGATCCCGGGCTTCCTGAATTTCATCAAAGGAGGCATCAACGGTAACCCCAAGCTGTTCGTAGGGACTTTGCTCGCTCATCGGACTTTATATTTATACCGTTTTATTAACTGTAAGCTTAACTCAATCTCTCTCCAAAGCGTTGCTCTGTTCAGAGACTTTCTACTCTGATTTCCATATTAAATGATTTTGCCGTAGGGGTGGCGTCCCTCCCAACCCTCTTGACCTTTGGGGTGGAAGCAACGCTCCTATATTATTGACTGACAATTCCTGACCATTGCACTTTTTTTAAGTTGTCTCGGCGGTAGGAAAAGAAGGCATTGGGGTCTTGATAGGTACAATAGGGAGCGATGGCGATTTGGTCGGGTGTAATCCCTAACTGTTCTAGTTGTAAGCGATTAAACCGTCGTACATCTAAGCGAACTTTATGGGGTTCAGGGTCGGGAAGTAAGGGGGAATTGGGGAGTTGATAGATGGGTTCTAATCCTTCTGCTTCGGTGTCGAAAGCCAGACTTTGAGCTAACTGTGTGGCGACATCTAAAGAAACTTGATACACTTCCCCGGAAATAGCTGGGCCTAATGCTACTCGTAAATCCTCTAATTGACTGCCTTCTGTTTGGAAATTAGCGATCGCTTCTGGAACAATTTTAGCAGCCGTTCCTCGCCATCCGGCATGAACCGCCGCCACTTTTCCGGTTTGAGCATCCGCAATTAACACCGGAACACAGTCTGCTGTCGCCACCCAAACCGCTTCTGAGGAATTTTCGGCAAATAAACCATCGGCTTCCAAAAGGGGAAGATCTTCTGCGGAAGAAGGCTCCAGAGGGTCTACCGTTCCCGTTTTTAATACTACATTTCCATGCACTTGTTTAACTCGATACACGGGAATTGCAGGTTGTAAAACATTCACTAAATCGGAGGGTGTGCGAGGACTAAAGGAACGGGTAAAAAAGCCATGTTGCCAATCTTTAAGCAAATTACAAGTTAAATAAGGTAATCCATCCCAGCTTTGCCAGTGCCAAGTGTGCATAAAATTACGATTAGGAGATATTGCTACTAAAAACTGCTTTGATTTTAACTGAAGTTAAACAATTTGCTGTGACCCTAAATTTATCCCGTTTACAATCCGCTTTACAAACTCTTATGGAGACGCGCCATGGCACGTCTCTACCGAGAATTCATTATTTTGATACCTTAGTTTCTACGAATCAAACGGCTTGGGAACTGTTAGAACAAGGTGAACCAGCAGGAACCGTTGTCATCGCTGGACAACAAACCGCCGGACGGGGACAATGGGGCCGACAATGGCAGTCGAGTCAGGGGGGGTTATTTTTATCAAAAACCTTGGATCTCAAGCTTTCTGTGACTCAACAAGCCCAATTAACCATCTGTTCTGCGTGGGGTATAGCAACTATTTTGCGCGATCGCGGTTGTCCGGTTCAACTCAAATGGCCTAATGATTTAATTTTAAATCAGCGCAAATTGGGGGGAATTCTCACCGAAACCAAAATTTCTCAACATTATATTACTCAAGCGGTGATCGGAGTTGGCATCAACTGGAGTAACGTTGTTCCTGAAATCGGGATTAATTTACAAAGGTTTTTTGCTGATTCTGCAACAGCCTCTTCGATTCAATCCCTAGAATTTTTAGCAGCATTAGTTTTACTGGGATTAGATTTAGGCATTCAACAATTATCTAGTGCTACTATTAACAAAGTCTTAATGGATTATACCCATCTGTTAACCTGTATCGGCAAGCCGATCTCGATTGCAGATCAACAAGGTGTGATTATCGGGATTTCGGAACAGGGAAACCTGCGAGTGGGTCTGTATCCCCAAACCGAAATCGGGTTTTCTCAAGAAATTGACCTGAAGCCCGGTACAATAAGTGTCGGCTACAGTTAAAACGGTTAGATCATCATTGGTTGTGTGAGGACGATGACGGAACCCAGTTACCCCCCTAAAAAATATTCATCCCCCAAAACCCGACCAGGGCATTTACAGCAGTGGTCAGGACGTTATGCTCTCTTGGGTTTAAGTTGTCTGAGTGGTTTAGTGCTCTTGAGTAGCCGTGTCATTGCTACGGATGAGTTTTCGATTCCTGTAGAGAGTGAACCGATGGAAACCGTTGCTCCCGTAGCACCTGAAACGACTACAGAATATAGTGATCCTGCCTTTGTTCCTGATGCTGAACCCCCGGTTGAACCGGAAGTCACTTATAGTGAACCTGCACCCGTTACCGATAACTTTATAGAACCTGATCCCTATTATTCTGAACCCGCCCCAGAATCAACTTATTATCCTGAAACCGAATATAATTCCGAACTATCGGAACCGGAAATTCCTAATATTGTCCCGCCACCGCCAGAAGAAATTGTTTTACCAGACCCACCCCCCGCAGCAGATTCTCCGGCGAATGCTTATATTGATCCAACGGAGTACCAAGTGGGTGCAACGGATGGGTATGAAGCTCCCTCTAGTGTTGTATTTTCAGAACGTTCAACCGGATGTGAAACGGCGTTACAGTTGGGACAATCGGCGGGAGATTTATGCTCCCCAGTCTACCCGTCTGAACTTTATCAAGCAGAAAATAATCCAGTTCCCAATATAGAAAATAGTCCCTATATTGGTAATACTCCCTATATTGGTAATACTCCCTATATTGGCAATACTCCCTATATTGGTAATAGTAATAACTCAATTCCTAACCCCTTAGTTAATCCGGGAACGGTCGCTTCTGACTCTAATGGGTTTGTTGCTAACTCCTCACCGACGTTTGCGGGAGGTTCTGAAGAAAGTTATACCTCTTCTTGGCAACCTGAACCTGTTGATTATGGTTATGGTGGGTCATATTCTGGAGAAGTTGCTGTTAGTGGGTTTAGTCCGATTCAAGTCGGCCCACTTGCAGTCAGCAGCATGAGCAATTCGGGTTTGGCTTATTATAATCGCACCCAACGACCTGCGGCGGTTCGGGGAAATGGCGATACTAGCGTTCTTTTTCCCTTGAGTATTCCAGCACCGATTACTTCGTTGTTTGGTTGGCGAGAACATCCGGTTCTCGGTTATGGCCGTTTTCACACGGGGATTGATTTAGGGGCTGATGAAGGCACTCCTGTTGTGGCGTCCTATTCGGGTCAGGTATCCATTGCAGATTGGTTAGGCGGTTATGGGATGGCTGTTGTCCTCAATCACAGGGAAAAGTCTCAAGAAACCCTCTATGGTCACTTATCCGAACTGTTTGTGAAACCGGGAGAAACCGTTAAACAGGGGGAAGTGATTGGACGAGTGGGAAGTACCGGGATGTCAACGGGGCCCCATTTACACTTTGAGTTGCGGAAACTGACCAGTCAAGGATGGGTTGCTATTGACCCGCGTAATGATATTGAAGTGGCACTGGCTCAATTATTAAATACGATGAAGGTGGCGGAAGTTCCTTCGTCGGAGTTTATTGCCAAATTAGCAGAAAAAACGAAGGATGCAGAAACCGGAACACCTAAATTACCGCCTCTACCTCCTGGTATTGATGTGATGATTCCTAATTTAGAGCCTCCAACCCTTAACTTTGGATTTGCCGAAAATATTAAAAGTCCAGGGTAGAGTTTAAAAATAAATCTCAATACTGCATTGGTACTAATCAGTCCTTAAAACCCTTAATTTTTAATCTTTTCGACATAACCCCATAAACTATAATCCCGACTTAACCAACCGTGAAAAAATGCCATTTGACTGGGATTTTCTTGAACCCGTTTATAACGATATAAAATCCGTTCATTCACGATTTGTAAGGCTGTATATTGGTTATTGCCACGTTCTAAAGCTTCGCGGGTTTGTTGATCAAAGGTTCCGGTTTGAGGCAGTCCTAATGCTTGTTGTAGAAAGGTAATTGAGTTATTAATTCCAAAGTTAACCGCAGTATCAAACATCACAATTGCTAAAGCCGGGTGCATTTTTGCCGATTCACTTCCCTGCCAATAACTATTATAAATTTCGATTAATTCAGTTTCGGACATTTGGCTGACATCTAAGCCCGGTAAACCTCGGCGAGACCGATAAGCATCATATTCAGCTTGGGTAATTCCTCGGTAAGTTCTCCCCCCAATATCGGCGGGATGGTCGCTTAATCCCCCTTCAAAATAAAGGGTAAATCCTAACGCTGCATTGAATAATTTGGTTTCATAATCACTTCTAATTTTATTCCTAGCCCAACTTTGGCTCCCAATCGCTACGGAAAATGCTAAGGTGAGTAACACCATTCCGGCGATCGCTTGGGGTTTGAGTTTGGCTTTGAGTTGTTTAGGAAGCATTTGCTGCCAATTCCAATTCATCAGTTTAGAGGGGATCAAAGTTACCATAATCCTATTTAGCGCAGTCCAGACCGACAAGTCACAGTCTAGGATAACAGATCCGTGGACAGTTAGCTGTTAACAGTTGACCGTGTACATTAAAAATCGTGATAACTGTAAAAAATGAGCCAGACAGTAGTATCCTAGTTTCTACACTAGGGTCAACCCACGAGTGTCAATAACTGATAACTGATACAAGAGTGCGGAGTGCGAAGAAATAACGCGCCCCGCACTCCGTACCTTGCACTTCGCACTCTTACTGATAACTGATAACTGATAACTGATAACTGATAACTGATAACTAAATGTCCGTGAATCCGAATCAATCCTCTGATCCCGTTATTATGCAGCCTAATAGTCCCCAAGGGTGGACAGAAGTGGCGGAACGTTATTATGCTCAGAAATTGTATGCTGAGGCGATTACCGCTTGTCAACAGGCGATCGCGATGGAACCGAACTGGGCGTTAGCTTATGTGACGATGGGGAATATTTATCAAGCCCAAAGTCAACTGCAAGAGGCGATTCGCTCCTATCAACAAGCTTTACAAATTAACCCGAATTTAGCCCAAGCCCATGCTAATTTGGGCAGTATGTTTTACCGACAAGGACAACTGGAATTAGCGATTAAAAGTTATCGCCAAGCGGTGAATTTACAACCGGATTTAGCTGCTGTTCATTGGAATTTAGCTAAAGTTTTAAAACACTTAGGACAGGATGCAGAAGCTCAAGTTTCAGAACAACGCGCTTTAGCTTTAAATCCGCAGTTGGGTGGGGCTGAAGTTCTATTTAATCAAGGGAATCAATTGGCGCTCCAAGGAAAAGTTGAAGAGGCGATCGCAACTTGGAAAAAAGTGATTGAATTGAAGCCGGATTTTGCAGAAGCCTATGGTCAAATGGGAATGGTGTTACGACATCAAGGCAAATATAAAGAAGCCATTCCGGTCTTGGAAAAAGCCATAGAACTCAAACCGAATTTGCCCTTAGCTCATCAACATTTATGTGGAATTTACCGCGATAGTAGTAATTTAGCAGCCGCCCGAAAAGCGGTGGATCGGTATGTGGAATGTTGTGGTGAAATTGACCCGATCATGGCGGCAATTTATAATATTAGTACCTATCAAGTATCGGGGTTAAATTATATTGCTAAAGAGCGTTTTTTGAAGTTAGAATCTCAACTTTATTCTAAATTAGATCGAACGACATTAGTAGAAATTAAATCTCTATACTCTAATTTACTGTTTAGTATGCCCTATTTAAGGGATGATTTGAATAAAAATATTAAGCTTCATCATCGAATTACGAAACGATATATTGAGACCATTCTTAAACCGAAATATCCACAAGTTTCGGATCAGATTCCTGCATCATTTCCCCACTCTCCCTTAAGAATTGGGATTTTATCGAGCCATTTTAATCGCCATTCGGTCGGGTGGTGTAGTTTAGATGTTTTGCGGGAGTTATCGAATTTATCGGTTAATCTTTATCTCTATTGTACGGATCGCCTACAAGCAGATGATCGCACACCGTTATTTGAAGCGATCGCCCATAAATTTTTTATCCCCAAATATTATCCCAATGGATTACCCACACCGGAAGAAATTATTCAAGAAATTAAGACGGATGAAATTGATATTCTGTTAGATTTAGATGCCTTAAGTTTACCGATTCATGCTGATATTTTTTATCAAAAACCCGTCCCTATTTGTATTTCTTGGTTAGGGTTTGATGCGTTACAAATTTCTAATCAAACTTATTTTTTAGGGGATTCCTATACTCATCCTCAAGGCACTGAAAAATATTATACAGAACAATTGTTACGGATGCCGCATTCGTTTATGGCGGTTTCGGGTTTTAATCGAGATTTAGTTGAACCGATTAAAGTTCGACAATCTTACCGCATTAGTTCTGATCAAATTGTTTATTTATGTGTAGCATCGGGTCGGAAATTTAATGCTGAATTAGCAAAAGCTCAAATTGAAATTCTCAAACAGGTTCCTGATAGTATTTTAATTTATAAAGGTTTGGCGGATCAAGACGTTGTGATTTCAACCTATCGCCAAGTTTGTGATGCGGTGGGGGTAGGGAAACATCGAATTAAATTCTTACCTCGTTTTCCCCAAGAGGAAGAACACCGAAAAATTTATGCGATCGCCGATATTCTGTTAGATTCCTATCCCTATAATGGCGGAACTCATACCTTAGAAGCATTATGGTTTAATGTTCCGGTGGTGACTCGAAAAGGAGAACAATTTTTATCCCGGATGGGTTATTCTTTCTTACAAGGATTATCAATTCCAGAGGGAATTGCTGAGTCTTGGAAAGACTATATTAACTGGGGGGTACGTTTAGGTCAAGATGAAGGGTTGAGGAAATCCGTTCAAGAAAAGTTAATTCAATCTAAGCAATCTGAACCTTTAGCTCCGCTTTGGAATCCTCAACAATTTGCTCAGGATTTATATGATATTTTACAGCAATTAACGGTTAAAAAATCCTAGGGTATGGCGGATTGATCCTGGCATTTGTTCGGTTCTCAATTCCGCCTAATGTACCCTAGCGTTAATCTGGATTAAGAAGCAAGGGCTATCTTTAAGTGGATTAAGCGTTCACGGGACTCTTGTTTAACTAACCCATCAATCGCTGCATTTTGTAATCGAATAAACGCTTCAAAATCTTCTTGGCTATATTTAGTTGTTTGTAACAATTGTCTAAGTTCTTCTTCAACTTTGAGGGTTAAATAACCTTGTTCTAAGGCTTGGTTAACCAGCTTATGAATTGCACCCATACTCAATAATTCTCCTATATCTCAAAAAAAGTTAACCCCTGAAATCAGGTCAGAATAATTAAAAGGGACAGGCACATTTAGATAGAAATACGAGGAACTCAAAAAATTGTTTGTTTTTCGGTGATTTTCAAGGGTTTAAAACCTGTAGTTTTATTGTGATCAATTACAGAAACAGTAGAAAAAAGATGTTAAATTATTCCAGGCTTATAAATTGCTGTATGAAAACAGACATTTCCTGAACAGGCAGTTTTGTGGGTAGAGGGTATCTTTAGTTTATCTCAATTTTTCTGAAATGGCGAGTCTAACTCCAATAAACTCATAATGATGAGTTCAGGAAATTAAGGTTGATTCCAAACCTTCACTTGTCCATCCCATCCGCCACTAACTAAAGTTTTACCATCAGGACTAATAATCACTGCATTAATGTAACCAGAGTGACCTTTTAAATTGCCTTTTAATTGACCCGTTGCTAAATCCCATAGTTTCACCGTTTTATCCCAACTTCCACTAATTAAGGTTTTACCATCGGTGGTGATGACGATTGACCAAACTCCGTCGGTATGACCGCTTAAACGACGAATCGGTTGACCTGTTTTTAATTTCCATAAAGCAATACTTCCATCTGCACTTCCACTGGCTAAGGTTTCCCCATCAGCACTAATTGCTAAGGATAAAACCGATAATTCATGACCTTTTAATGTCCGAATTAATTCTCCGGTTTCGATATTCCAAAGTTTAATACTACTATCTTTACTCCCACTGGCTAAAATTTTACCATCGGGACTAAAGGCGATCGCATCAACTAACTGTTCATGTCCGATAAACGTTTTCAAGAATTGACCCGTTTTAGCATCCCAAAGTTTAATGGTTTTATCCCAACTTCCACTAGCGATTTTTTGACCATCAGGACTCAACCCAACAGCTAAAACCGCACTATTATGGGCTGGAATCGTTTGAATTAAGGGTAATGTTGCTGATTTTAATCCGGTGGCTAAATCCCAAATTTTGATGAATCCATCTTCCCCTCCCGTGACTAAATATTGACTATCTCGACTGAGGCTAATACTATGAATAGATCCTTGATGAGCACTTAGGGTGCGAGTTAATCCACTGGTGGTCACATTCCAAATCGAAAGGGTGCCATTACTATTTCCAGTAATAATATAAGGAAAAGATAACGCTAAGGCTAAAATTTCTCCTGATTGTTCTGTGATTGTCGTTGCTAAAGAAAAAGAATTATTCACCGCAGCAACGGTATTAGGAGAGTTGGCGGGAGAATTTAGATCACGATTAGTGGTGACAGGTGCAGAATTGTTTGGGGGGGTGGGAATTGCAGATAATCTTGCGGTTTTTCGCCAATCTAAAAAATAATTAATCGGGATTCCCGCCGAAACAATTTTATCTGGATTGGTAGCTAACTGAACAATTCCATTGACTCCTATTACCTTTCCTTCTTGATCTAAAATCGGGCCGCCACTCATTCCACTTCTGACTAAATTCGTGTAAACTAAACTATATCCTAAACGAGGTTGTTGACGTTCGCTTAGGGTTCCATTGGTACTTAAAAAAAGTCGCTGTCCGAGGGAACTTCCTGAACGGGGCCATCCGGCTACATAGATGGAACTCCCCGGCTGAATTTGATTAGAATCGGTAGAAATTGCCACGGGATAGCGTTGGGAACTACTAAAGGGAATTAAGGCTAAATCGAGGTTAGGAAGTTGTTGAATTAAACTATAATAAACAAAGTGGCGTTTACCATCGGAGGTGACAATTTCATAGTCTCCCACCCGATTAACAACGTGCCAATTGGTTAACACATAATAAGTATTTCCTTGCTTTTCCACAATAAAACCCGATCCGCCTTTTGGCCCATCAATTCTAACGGTAATTTCTCCCGCAATGGTATTGACTTCGGCGGGAGATAAGGCAATTTCTTGAGGGGTAGAGAGGGGGAAAGGAAAAGATTGAGGAAGAACAGGAATCCCAAGACTCATTAAGGGAATACTGAGAATAATTGCACTCCGGTTTGGATGGAAAATTTTAATAAAATTTTTCAGTAAATTCATATTAAATCGAACTTATTCAATCCTAAGATATGATCGAGTTTAACGTAAGATCGGCGTTGATTGCGACAACCCTGATTAGCACCTTGTTGGGATGTGCTTCGGGACAATCTTCTTCAACCTCGGATTCAAAAATTCCCCAAAAGTTTGTGGCTGTGACTCAAATTGTAGAACATCCGTCTTTAGATGCGACCCGCAAGGGAATTCAAGATGAATTAGCAGCGGCTGGATTAAAAGCGGGAGAAACTTTAAAATGGGAGTGGGAAAGTGCCCAAGGCAACCCTTCAACCGCAACCCAAATTGCCAATAAATTTGTGGGGGAAAACCCGGATGTAATTGTGGCGATCGCGACTCCTTCCGCTCAAGCTTCCGTGGCGGTGGCGAGAAATATTCCGGTAATTTTTTCAGCCGTTACTGACCCTTTAGGGGCGAAATTAGTGAATAATTTAGAAAAACCCGGCGGGTTAGTCACGGGAGTAACGGATTTATCTCCGGTTAATAAACAGCTTGATTTAATTCAAGAAATGACACCAACGGTGAAACGATTAGGGGTAATTTATAATGCTGGGGAAGCGAACTCGGTTTCCTTAATAGACTTATTGAAAATAGAAGCAACAAAACGGGGATTAACGGTGGTGGAAGCGACCGCAAATCGCTCAAGTGATGTGGCAACTTCTGCTCGAAGTTTAGTCGGGAAAGTGGAGGCAATTTATATTCCAACGGATAATACCATTGTATCAGCTTTAGAGTCCGTCATTCAAGTGGGAATTGACAATAAAATTCCGATTTATGCCGCCGATACGGATTCAGTGAAACGCGGAGCAATGGCAGGATTAAGCTTTAATTATTATGATGTCGGACGACAAACGGGAAAAGTCGTCTTACAAGTTTTAAAGGGGGAAAGTCCGGGGAATATTCCGGTAAAATCTGTTGAGAAACTCCAACTGTTTATTAATATGAAATCAGCGACAGCAATGGGGGTAAAAATTCATGAATCTGTATTAAAAAAGGCAGATCAAAAGATTGAATAGAGTTTCCTAAAGTTCATGAGCTTTGATCAGAGGTAAACGGACAATAAAGGTGGTTCCAATTCCGATTTGACTATCAACCCAAATTTTACCTCTGTGAGCCTCTACACAATGTTTAACAATGGCTAAACCTAACCCTGTACCGGGAATAGACCCCACATTTTTAGCGCGATGGAAGGGTTCAAAGAGTAGGGGAAATGAATCGCTCGGAATTCCAATGCCTTGATCTTGAATACAGAAATCAATGGTTTGATTTTGAACCACTACATCAAATTGAACGCTCTGAGATTGCGGAGAATATTTAACGGCATTTTCTAATAAATTCATTAAAATTCTTCTTAATAAATTAGAATCCACAACAACGTCTTTAAAACTCAATTTTAAATCCAGATTAATTTGATAGTTTTCACCCGAAGTTAAGTGTATTTCTTCAACTAATTGGTGACAAAAAACCTCTAAATTGATCACACTCGGTTGATATTGAAGTTGACCGGAATCCGCTTCTCCAATTAATAAAACTTCATCCAATAATTGAGCCATATTTTTACTAGCAGACCGAATCCGTTGAAATAAAGTCACTTTTTTTTCTTGGGATAATTTCTGCTCATAATCTTGCAGTAATACGGTGGAAGCCAAAATCGTATTTAAAGGATTTTTAATATCATGAGAAATCATCGAAACAAATTCAGATCTCAGTTGATTTTGTTCCTGAGCTTTTACTAATTCTTGGGTACTTTCTTGAACCCGCATTTCTAAAGCTTGATTCATCGCTTTTAAACTTTCCAAGGTATGCTTTCGTTCAATAGCATACCGCAAAGAACGCACTAAAACGGTTCCATTGATTTGTCGTTTAATTAAATAATCTTGTGCCCCCTGACGCACCGCCCTAATGGCTAATTCATCGTCATTGGTATTCGTTAAAACGACAATCGGTAAACTGGGTATTTTTTCAATCAAACGCGCTAAAGATTCTAACCCTTGACTATCGGGAAGGGTTAAATCTAATAAAACGACATCAAAAATCGTGTTCTCTAATTCCTTTAAGGCTTCTCCTAGACGTTTAACATGAACCACACTGAAGGGTTGACACAGAGAATCTTTCAACAATTCCTGCAAGAATCGCGCTTCAGCGAGGTTGTCTTCAATCAACAAGATTTTCACTGAACTAGCGGGCCTCATCGTTGAATTGCTCCCCTCCCTTCCTAATGAGGAGAAAGATGAACCAGAATGGGCAGAATAAAGAACATAGGAACTTAGATTTTTTACAGGTTCACAATAGCGAGGTAAACTTTCTGAATCTACGGAAAATACATACTGAGCTTCTTGTTTCTTCCAAGTTCCTTCAGGGTTCCAAATTTGCCGCATTATTAATCCTTCTCCTACTTAAAAGGATAATTTAATCACAAGGTAAGGTAACAGTTTTCAGCCAAAATTCTTCTATTCCTCGCACAATTGTAAAAAGTTGGCTCAAGTTACGAGATTTTGTAATATAACAATTGACATGAAGGTTATAGCTGTGATGAATATCCTCTTCATTGTGGGAAGTTGTCAAGACAACAACCGGAATTCGTTTTAAGCTAGGGTCAGCTTTAATCTCGGCTAAAACTTCACGCCCATCCTTTCGGGGTAAGTTTAAATCCAGAAGAATTAAATCGGGGCGAGGTGCATCGACATATTCTCCTTCTTGGCGAAGATATGCCATGGCATCAACCCCATTTCTAACGGTTACAACTTCATGCGGGAGTTGGCTATCTTTTAAGGCTTCTTGGATGAGACGGATATCGGCTTTATTATCCTCGACCAAAAAGATCATTTTGGATTTTTCGTCCATTTCGGCGCTCACGTTCGCGTCCTCCTACAGGAATTGTAAAGTAGAATGTTGAACCTAAATCAAGTTCAGATTCAACCCAGATTTTCCCCCGATGGCATTCTACAATTTTTTTACAAATTGCTAATCCCATACCTGTACCGGGGTATTCATCTCGCGTGTGCAGACGTTGGAAAATGATAAAAATTCGTTCTGCAAATTGCGAATCAATGCCAATGCCATTATCCTGAACTGAGAACAACCAAGCATCTTCAATCCGTTGTGCTCCGATATGAATTTCTGGCGGTTTATCACTCCGAAATTTAATCGCATTGCCAATTAAATTTTGAAACAATTGCATCAGTTGAGTGCTATCCGCCATCACCGTTGGCATAGGGTCATGGGTAATGATAGCGCGACTTTCTGCAATGCGTTTTCGTAAGTTGGATAACGCTCGATCTAAAGCGGTTTCAACTTCAGTAAATTGAAACTCAATCCCCTGCATATCCACTTTAGAATAGGCTAACACATCATCAATTAGAGTTTGCATTAAACTCACCCCTTCAACGGCATAGGTAATAAATTCCTTAGCATCGTCATCAAGGGCTTTTTGATACCGCATTTCTAACAGTTGTACATAGTTTGCCACTTGATTTAAGGGCTCTTGCAAATCATGGGATGCAACATAAGCAAACTTTTTCAACTCGGCGTTAGACCGTTCTAAATCATGGGCTAATTGGGCTAATTCATCCGCTTGTCGCAGGACAATATTAATAATGGCTTTTCGTAATTCTAAAGCCATTTTAATTTCAACTTGTTTCCAAGGGAGAGATTTTAAGCGAACGGTTTCTTTCCACTGTTCAAAGGATTTTCGAGGAGAAAGAAAAACTTGACCGTCGCTGTGGGTGGTTTCAAAGGCTTGACTTGGATTTCCCCCCCATTTTACCGTTTGAATGACTTCGGGACGAAACCACAGGACATAATTTTTATTAGAAATGGGAATGGCTAACACCCCACTTCCAACAGCTTTAAATCGTTCAGCATCGGAATAAATTCGAGGCAAAGAATCGGTATAAAAAGCTTCTTCATCTCCCTGTTTCCGCAGCCATTGAACTAAGAAATTTAAGTCTTCTTCAGAAGGGGTTTCACCGATTAAAGTAAATTGTCCTCCAAAGTAAATGGCAGCCCCTTGAGCATTGGTTAAATCTAATAAATTGGGTTGATGTTTAATTAAACCATCAATGAAGTTTTCTTCCTGAGCCATATAATCAATCAAGGCTGATTGAATATAGGTTAATTGAATCCGATAGTCATAATCTTCTGTTTCTTCCCGTTCAGAAAGTTCAGAAAAAATTACTCGTCCTAAAAATTCGCAAGCTTTCCGTAGTTCATAGGAAACATATTTAGGGGTGAGGTGATGACAGGCAATTAATCCCCAAAGTTTTCCTTCTTTAATTAAGGAAATCGTTAAGGAAGAACCGACTCCCATATTGTGTAAATATTGGAGATGGCAAGAAGAAGGACTGCGAAGAATAGAACAAGTTAAATCCGTCGGTCGATGGCTGATGGGATTGACTTCTGGAAACAGTTTAACGGGTTCGGTAGACGCATCAGGAATTAAACGAATCCAATTGGAACTAAACATCCGTCTTGCGGGTTTAGGGATATCTGATTCAGGATAATGTAGCCCTAAATAGGGTTCCATTTCCTCCCGTTTTTCTTCAGCAATAACCTCTCCATGTCCATCTTCATCAAATTTATATAACATCACCCGGTCAAATCCGGTGACTTTCCGCACTTCCTTGACAATAATTTGACAAAAATCTCGTAAATTTGCAGAAGCTTCAAGTTGATTAATCGAGACTCTGGCTAAATGATAAAAACTTAAGAACGGAATATTTTCTTGGGACGTTGTGGGTTCTAATTCCAAAACTAAATACCCTTCGGAATTGCGATGAAAGACCCCATCAAAAATCACATAATCATCGCCTTTAACTCGGAACCAAATTTTAGTCGGGTTAATAAAATCGAGGTTATCTTGTTTGAGTCCAGTTTCTATTCGTTCCATTTGAAACGGATCAAGTAAATCCGACAAATGGTTATGAACCATTATTTCAGGAGAAATCCCTAAAATTGACTCAATATTACTACTGACTTGTAAAATTCTGAGGTCGGGTTCTTCTAAAACGAATAACACGCCATGAGGTTGAATTTGGCTTAAAATATGGATGGGTTGTTCATCTAAATTTCTTAAGCTCAACCGATTGTCTTGTATGTTTATCTCTACCATAACGATTCTCCTGAATCCATATTGACCGGGAAATGAAGGTTATCCTGATGCAGATTCCCTCTCCCTTCTTTTTGAATCCCTGGCGTTGAATTTGATTTTGCCTCAACGAGTGGATTTATAAATCTCAGAAACAAAAGGCGATTTTTGGTAAATTCCTCCCCTTAGACTTAACTTGATCAAGGCTTTCAAGGAATTGAAAAATGCTTCAAACCGAACGGTAGAACTCCTATTTGCTTATAAACGTAACTCATCCATTTCCCCGCCGAAGTCAACCTGATCTGATTTTTGATTTAAAGATTGCACGTTGAGGGTTTAAGATGATTTTCCTCGGCCCTTATAGGCTGTTATCTCCTTAGTATAGCATTTGTTCAAGCTGTCAAAAAGGATTGAAATAATACTAATTTGAGATATTTCCCTATAATTCTTTATTTTTGTTTAAAAAAGTATACATACTCACCGAAGGAGTCAGGAGAAAGGAGATAAAAATCAAGGATTAGCCAGATTAAAACCTTTAATTTTTTTAATCTAAAGAATTCGCTGTTTAATTCTCTAGGTCTCCTGACATAGAAAAAAAAGTCTTGAGTCCAGGCTTAATATCTGAACTCAAATCAAACTTTATAGTTTAGTTTCTTAAGGGCTCATAACGGTTGATTGATTCAAAACCCACTCCATTAATCCAGGGAATAATCGATAGGTTTCTGTCGCTAAAACAGCAGGGCCAACGATCACTTCATTTTGTTTTTTCTCAACCGCATTCCAAATGGCTTGAGCAATATCTTCCGGTTGACTCACCCAGGTAGACGCTAAAGCAGAGTCCAAACGTTGACGCAATTGTTCAACTTCTAACTCATTTTCCCCTCTAAATTGCGCTCGTTCCATAAAATTACTATTAATAATACCCGGATGAACAGCACAAACCTGAATCCCCTTTTTCTGTACTTCTAATCTCAAGGATTCCGTTAATCCAACCACAGCATATTTACTCGCACAATAGGCAGCCATTTGCGGAAAAGGAATTTTCCCTCCAAAGGAACCTACATTCACAATAGTTCCCTGTTTTTGAGCCAAAAAATGGGGTAATAAAGCGTGAATTAAATTGACATAACCAAAGAAATTAGTATTCATTAATAAATGCCAATCTTCTAAGGTTGTATGTTCAACGGATGCGGTCAAACAAATCCCAGCATTATTTACTAAAACATCAAGGGTTTCATAATAATCTAAAGCTTTTTCGACTAAATAGCGAACCTGATCAATATCGGTGACATCCGTAGGAATCGCTAAGGTTGAAACCCCTAAAGATAAAACTTCCTCCGCAACAGCTTCTAAACGTTCGGGTTCCCGTGCTGCTAAAATCACATTGTAGCCCTTCTGTGCAAATAATAAAGCGGTTGCTTTACCAGTTCCTTGAGACGCGCCTGTAATTAAAACGGTTGATGTCATAGGATAAAATAATGGGTTTATGCTTTATAAAGTAACGCATAAATTAACAAATGAGCAAAACTTAGGTTAAACTTTAGAGATTAATTCCTTGATTTTATTAAATAGAAATGCAGCGTTTTTATTACCCATCTCCTAGGTTCGTTTGGGGAGTGGTTATAGTTGGGGTCATGGCGATTTCAGTCGGTTCGATTTTAGTGCGGCTTGCTTTAAATGCTGCGGATCAAAGTGGTATTGGTTTTAGTTTAGTGATGGCAGCGATTCGCTTAACGGGAGCAGCTTTAATTGTATTACCAACCGCCTTAAAAGTTCAATGGCGATCGCTTTCTTTCCAAGCTTTTAGTTATGCCGTCGCAGCCGGATGTTGTTTAGCGTTTCATTTCGCTACCTGGATTACCTCTTTATCCTATACTTCCATTGCAGCTTCTACAACTTTAGTGACCACGACTCCAATTTGGGTGGCAATTTTATCGAGATTTTGGTTAAAAGAAAAACTCTCTTCCCTAAAAATTTTAGGAATTGCAATTGCATTTTTAGGGGGAATTATGATTGGCTTGAGTGAGACTCAAGGAGGGGGTTTTTATTCTAATCCTTTACTGGGGAATAGTTTAGCATTAATTGGAGCTTGGGCAGTCAGTTTTTATTTAATGTTTGGGCGAGAAGCTCAACAACGGGGATTTTCCGTTGGGGGTTATGTCATCGTTGCTTATACTGTTGCATCAATGATTTTATTACCCTTACCGTTGATGTTGGGTGTGGGTTATACCGATTATCCCGCTACGGTTTATTTATATCTTTTATTAATGGCAATTGTACCTCAATTAGTCGGTCATACCAGTTTTAATTGGGCCATTAATCAAATCTCTCCTACTTTAGTCACGTTAGCCATTTTATTAGAACCTATGGGAGCTAGTTTTTTAGGCTATTTATTCTTTAATGAAGTTCCCCCCTTAGCGGTATTAATTGGGGGAATAATTGTTTTAACAGGAGTTGCGATCGCGGTGATTAATTCTGAGTTAAAATCAGGAATATAGGGCGGTGCGTGCGCGGTGCTTACGCACCCTACCCTGGTCAATTATCTTCTGTTATTACATTTGACTCGTTGGCTTTCTATTGTGTAATCTCGTGGAATTGTACTTAAGTCCATTCCCGGTCGAAAAATTGTTTTTGCATCCCATAATTTAGCTCCCGTTAAGTTAACTCCGTCTAAATTTGTTTGAGCATCAATAATGACCCCACTTAAGTCAGTTTTACTTAAATCTGCTCCACTTAAATCTGCTCCACTTAAGTTAGCATCAACAAAATTAGCAAAGGAAAAATTAGTATTCTTTAAATTGGTATTCGATAGGTTAGCACAGGTAAAAAATGCGCCTCGGAAATTACCACCACTGAGGTTAGCATTACTCAAATCCGCTTGTCGTAATTGAGAATTCACGCGGCTTTGATTACTTAAATCTGCCCCTTGTAAATTACATCCTTGACAAGAACGAGCTTGACCGCTTAAGAAAACAGCCGGATCTGTTGTGTTAAATTGAGCCACCGTTGGTGCGACAAAAACAACAGGGGCAAATAAAGCCAAAATTCCCCAATATTTATACTTCATGGATCATAATCCTCAGCTATTATGATTTAATTACTAACATATAAAATTCATGATGTCAATTTTAAATCTGATTTCCGATGCCCTAATATTCTAACGAGTTAATTTAATCATCGATTTAGCTGATTTAAAGATAAAATAGAAACAATAATTATAATCTCTTTAATGGGATTGCGGATCTAAAGCATCCCTTAAACCATCCCCCACTGCATTGATACTCAAAACCGTTAAAAAAATCGCTAACCCTGGAAATAAAGCTAAATAGGGGGCGGTTTCTAAATAATTTTGAGCATCATAAAGCATTCTTCCCCAGGTGGGAACATCGGGGGGAAATCCTAATCCTAAAAAACTTAAGGTGGATTCTGTAATAATCGCAGTTCCCACTGATAAAGTCGCTGCGACAATGACAGGACTCAAAACATTAGGAAGAATATGCACCCAAATTAATCGATTAGAAGATGCACCGATCGCTTTAGCAGCCGTAATAAAATCGCGTTCTTTTGTGGTGAGAAAACTCGCCCGAACTAATCGCGCCACCGACATCCAATTTAACGCCCCCACAACCATAATAATTAATAGGAAAATACCCACTTCTGGCCCCGCAATTTGTTTCAGAGGTTCTCGAAATAGATAAATTACTAATAGTAATACGGGGAGTTGAGGCAAAGAAAGAAATAAATCGGTTAATCGCATTAGTATACTATCGAGAATTCCTCCATAAAATCCAGCGATCGCCCCGACTAATATTCCTAATAAAATTGCTACTATCATGGCAGCCACACCAACGGTTAAGGAAACCCGTCCTCCGATTAATAAACGAGCTAATTGATCTTGTCCTAAATCATTAGTTCCTAATAAATGTTTCCAACTGGGAGGAGAAAGGGAACTGACAAAATCAATTTCTGTCGGACGAATTCTATAAATCCAAGGGCCAATGATCACAGCTAAAATAATGAACAGCAAAATTAGTGTTCCTAAAACCGCTATTTTATCACGTTGAAATTGTCGCCAAGCAGTCTGAATTAAAGTTCTAGGTTGGGTGGTTTTAGCGATGGGTTCAGACGGTTTAATTAAAGCCATATTTTTGGGTTAATGATTAATATTGAACTCGTGGATCTAAGAATCCATATAATAGATCAGCCAATAAGTTAAAAAGTACCACTAAAATAGCATAAACCATTGTAATCCCCATAATAACCGGGGTATCACTCCGAAAAATCGAGTCAATTAATAATGCCCCAATCCCCGGAATTCTAAACACTTGTTCTGTGACTAATGATCCCGCAAATAAACCGGGAATTTCTAAAGCCATTAAAGTTACTACTGGAATTAAAGCATTTCTTAAAATATGACCGTTAATCACATTCAATTTTGGTAAACCTTTGGAATAAGCTGTGCGAACATAATTTTGATTCAATTGTTCTAAGAAAGAAGACCGAATAAACCGCATTAAAATTGCAGCTTGATAGAAACCTAAAACACAAACGGGCATAATAGACTGTTGAATTTGTTGCCAAAAGGTTTGTAAATTAGTCACTTGTAAGGTACTATTATAAATGAAGGGAAACCATTTTAACTGCACGCTGAAAATAATAATAAATAGTAATCCGGTAAAAAATGTCGGTAAGGAAAACCCAATAAAGGAAACGGTTGTTACGATTTGATCTAAAATAGAATAGCGTTTTAATGCTGAAATAATTCCCAAAGGAAAGGCGAGTATAACTGCTAACAGATAAGCTAATCCCATAATCCATAAAGTTGTGGGTAAACGTTGTAAAATTAATCCTAAAACCGGGCTGCGACTGGTAAAGGAATAACCTAAATCTCCGTGTAAAAATGCCCAAACCCATTTTAAATACCGAATGGGAATGGGTTGATCTAAACCCAAGGATCTACGAATATTTTCTCTGACTTCGGGTGTAATTGAAGGATTGGTAGCAAATTCTCCCATGGGATTTCCGGGGGCTAATGCTAAGATTAAAAATACAACAAGACTAATGGCAATTAGGGTGGGAATTGAGGTTAGAATGCGGTTGATGAGGTATCGGGTCATGGGGAATATAAAGTAATAAAAGATAGCCCTGAAGGGCTTACTACGAGCTTACTACGGGGTCTTTTTCCAATCTTTGATGTTCCAGACGGTTAAATCCCAGGGAGTTAATTCTACACCTGTTAAGTTTTGATTAACTCCTCCCACTTCGGCGCGGTGAACTAAGGGAATTACAATCGTATTATTGACTAACATATCATTCATTTTAATCCAGATTTGTTTTTGCTTTTCGGGGTTAATTTCAGTGGTGGCTTGTTCCCAAAGCGCATCATAAGCTGGATTACAATAGCGAGAAACATTATCCCCTGTCCAGTTATTTGCTTTTTGAGGAATGTCATCACAGGTATAGGTTTTTAAATAGGATGTGGGATCAGGATTGGTATTTCCGGTACTATATAACTGTAAATCGGCTGCAAATCGTTCTGTGGTATCAGGATTAGCAGGATCACCCGAAAAATAAACACTGGGATCAATACTTTTGAGTTCGACTTTCATTCCTAATTGTTCTAAAGATTGTTTAATGACTTCTTGGGTTTTTTGACGTAAGGGATTGACAGAGGTTTGAAATACTAAATTCATTTCTATCCCATTTTTATCTCGAATTCCATTATTATTGGTATCTTTCCATCCCGCCTCATCTAATAGTTGGGCAGCTTTTTCTAAATTAAATTCATAACGGGTATTGGGAGATACCACTTGAAGGGGATTAACCACAAAATTAGAGGTGGGTTTTCCTAAAATTCCATAGAGTTGATTGGCAATAATCTCTCGATTAATCGCTAAACTTACAGCTTGACGAACTTTAGGATCACTAAAGAAAGGATGGGGGAATTTTAAACTGGATCGTTCGCCGTCGGGGGTGGTTTTATTGGGATCGGTTTGATTAAGCAGAATCCGTTCCATTAACGTGCCAAAATTAGATACAATTTTACCTTTTCCCGATGCTTCTAAGGGTTTTAAAATATTAGATTCTACCTGAAGATTATAGGCATAATCCGCATCTCCCGTTTGTAAAACCGCTCTGGCTGCGGAGGTTGCATCTCCTCCTCCTTTGAGTTCTAGCCGTTCAAATCCTAACAATTTAGCCTCTCGAAAATTAGGATTAGCTTCATAAACTACCACATCCCCTGGCTTGAATTCTACCACTCGATAGGGCCCTGTTCCCACAGGTTTTAAATTCCCCGGTGCTTGTCGGGAATTTTCCCCATTATAGGCTTCAAAAATATGGCGGGGTAAAATCATTCCTTCCGTTCCCACAAACACCGAATACCATCCCGGTGTAACGGCTTTGAAATTGATTTTTATCGTGTGATCATCAATTTTTTCAATATTTTTAATAATTTCATAAGTCCCGGATGTAGTGGTTCCTACTTTAGGATTACTAATAAATTCAAACGTAAAAATAACATCATCCGCCGTAAAGGGTTTTCCGTCCGACCATTTCACATCTTTTTTGAGTTTCCAGGTGACGGATTTTCCATCTTTGGCAATTCCTCCATTTTCTACGGTGGGAATTTCGGCAGCTAAAAAGGGAACTAATTTTAATTGATTATTAAAACTGGCTAAGGGTTCTAGGGTAATACGGCTGGCTTCGGAATCTTTGAACCCGGTTGATAAATGGGGATTGAGAATAGTTGGAGCTTGCCAATATAATAATTTTAAGGTTTTTTCTGGGGGTTGCTGATTAGAATTGCTCGGATTAGTTGAGGTAGAATTGGGGGAAGACCCACAGGCGGTTAGAGTTAAACTAATCAGCGAAACGAACAACGAAAACCGATAAGACTTCAGATAAATTGAATCAAAGAGTGATCGCATCCTGTACTGAGTAGATTTCATAAAAACTTCAAACTGACGATAAACAACCCTAGAGAGGCATTCATGCCTGTATTTAGTATCACTCGATTATTGAATTTCGTTAATTTTATTACAAAATCTTACAAAAAGACCGATTACACTTGACAAAAGCATAATGTTTTGCACTGTGAGGACGATACTATGGGTCTGATCCGCCAAGTTGAAGTTCGCAGACTCAACGCCATGAAGTCGGGAAGGGTTGAGTTTTTTACTCCCCAAACCAGTCAAGAAACAATGATGGTTAGAGTAGAAGCGGGTGCAATTGAACAGCTATTTGTTCATCATTTTCAAACCGATCAACTGTTAGTTGTTCGGGGTCAGTTTGTGATCGTGATTTTACAGAATCGTCAATATTTTTATATTCCTCTGAGTGAAAAGATTCCAACTGTGATTACGATTCCTCCTGGGGTTCCTCACAGTACGATTAACTTAAGTGATGAACCTTGTTTGATAGTGAATGCGGTACTGCGACATGGAGAACCCCACGAACGAGATTATCGCCCTTTAAAACCGCCTTTTCCTTATGATTTAGTTGCTGCAAAACAAGCCTTAGAAACCTTAACCTTAGATTATCCCAGAACGGCATAAGGTTGAGGCAGGGAGTATAGAGTTTATCGTCTTGAAGTTGGGGGTTTAATCTAATAATATTAAGATTGACGATTATGATTTTATAAAGCCTTGACACTCTTAAAAATTAAAGTTAAACCCAATTCTAAACAGCAAGCTCTCCAAAAAGAAGTTGATGGAAGTTTTACTGTCCATCTGAAATCTCCCCCGGTGGAGGGAAAAGCCAACCAAGAATTAATTCAATTTTTAGCAAAATACTTTGGAGTCCCCAAATCTCAGATTACCATTAAATCGGGTTTATCCTCCCGCCATAAATTTGTAGAAGTTCCCGACGTTAACCCCTAGTATAATAAGTGAGTCTGCACCATCAATTTCAGTTTTTTGCCAATGGATGCGTTTCAACCCACCCCACCAGATTGGACTACCGATGCCATTCACGCTTCTGAGTTTTGCTGTCCTCAATGTTCTGCGAGTAGTTTAGAAGCTCAACAGGTTTGGATTAATCGTCGTTCTCCCGTTTACAGTGAAAATAATCGTCGCAAATGGCAGGAATTTTATACCTGTCAATGTGGTTGTGTTTGGTGGGCTTGGAGTAGCGATCGCCATCCTTCTAACCTCGTTTCTCAAACCGAAGATTCTGATATTTTTTGATACTATAATATCTAAGTTAGAGGAGGCTTGAGTTTAAGATAATTTTATTATATCGAGAACTTGGGGAATATAAAGATTTTTATACTTTCCTTGCTTCGGTTTAGGGCAGTTAATATCATTAATGGTGAAAATTGTGCCCAGTCTTCATAACACTCCTAAAAAGAGTCGATTGAAATCAACGAAAAGCCAGATAAGGAACTAAAGCCAATGTACATTTATAACTGTATTTTTACAGGAAAAGAGGTGTTCTCGGATGCCTACCAACACCAAGCAGAAGACGATTTTGTTTGGATTGTTGAAGGGAAATACGAAGAATTAAGTGATCCGATATTCGATGAGTCGTTATTCGGAGAATATAATTCTGAAGAAGAATCATCCGTGGTAAGTGAGTATAAACCTGTTGTGAATACTCTGATCAGAGCTTTTCGCTTGGAAGAACCTGTTACAATTACAAGTCTAAACGATTTTAAAAAAGCCTTGAAGAAATACACAGTTAACTTGATTGCTAAACTTAATGATTCAAATCCTGATCGTGTTGCAGTTCTTAAAGCCAAACTGCCAAAATATGCCAAACAATGGGCAGAAACGTTCGATAAGATTAGAGTATATGTAACTGAGGGAGATGGCTTTGAGGTCGAGGGAACCCTTATCATATTAACGCAAGATGTTCCATTTGGTGAGGAAAAGCCTAATGACAAATGTAGAATGACTGTTTTAACAGATTCGTTGGTCAAAGAGAAGTTTTGATAGGTAAAAACAACTTTTTGGGGTAGTTTGAGGTGCGATCGCTGAATTACATTGGTGAAGATGTAAGAATTGTATTTGGTGGGCTTGGAGTAGCGATCGCCCCCCTCTAACCTCGTTTCTCAAACCGAAGATTCTGATATTTTTTGAGCGTTTAATCTGTAAGTTAGAGGCAACTTCTGTAACTAACGCCCTTATCATTCCAATGCAAGCCATTGGAATGATAAGGCTAGTTAAAAAGCGATCGCTTATCCTTTTAAAGTTGTTCAGGATCAATTCCTAATTCTCGGAGTTTAGCAGCTAACTTATCAGCACGTTGAGTTTCATTTTTAGCCACTTCTTCAGTCGTTAAAACTAATTCACCTCCTGCTGTAAAAAATCGTAATTTATGATCAAGAATGCCTAAAAATAGGTCTAATTGTTGACTCCATAACCAGCCGTTTTCATTGGGTGAAATCGGTTGATATTGACCCTCAACAATATGAAATCCGGCAAATTCTAAAGTTTTTGGATCAAACCAAAAATAGTCAGGAGTACGAAAAACATCCTGATAGATTTCTTTTTTTTCTCCGCGATCCGTATCAGCCGTTGTTTTAGATAACATTTCAATGATGACATTAGGATATTTGCCATCTTCTTCCCAAACAACCCAACTATTACGGGGTTTTCGTTCAGTTCCCAAAACCACAAAAAAATCTGGCCCGCGAAATTCTTCGGATTTTTTTTGACGTTGACTATAATAAATGGTTAAGTTACCAATGGCATAAAAATCATCTCGATTTTGCCATAACCATTCTAAGGAGTTAAGTAAAAGTAGAATTTGGCGGAGATGGAGTTCGCTTTCCAAGGGGGGCTCCTGACTCAATAAATCACTGGGCGGAAATTGTACTTCATTGAGAAGTGTTGGGGTTTGGATTTGTTCTTCAACAATAGACATTATTGAATATCCGTTAGGATGAGTATTTTTTGATTATAGTTTAAAAAAATAGCGATCGCTTCTTCGTAGTGAGTCCTTCAGGACTCTCAGCCCTAAAGGGCTGACTACGGTTTCTTGTCGTACTAAGTTTTTCGCTTATAATAGTTTTAATCTCTAATCAATCTAAGATGAATCACAATGACTCAATTTACTTTAAATTTAGAAACTATTGATTTAAGTGATGAGCAATTTTTTCAATTGTGTCAGAATAACCGAGATTTAAGATTTGAACGTAATGCGAATGGAGAGCTAGTAATTATGTCACCCACTGGAGGAGAAACCGGACATCGTAATGCTGGATTAACGGCACAACTTTGGATTTGGAATCAACAATATCAACTCGGAAAAGCCTTTGATTCATCCACCGGATTTAAACTTCCTAATGGTTCTGATCGTTCTCCTGATGCGTCATGGATACCGTTAGAAAAATGGAAGCATTTAACTCCTGAACAGCAGAAAAAGTTTTTACCTTTATGTCCTGATTTTGTCATAGAATTACGGTCTGCAAGCGATAACTTAAAAACCCTACAAAATAAAATGAAAGAATATCAAGAAAACGGAACTCGTTTAGGATGGTTAATTGATCCGCAAAACAAAACCGTAGAAATTTATCGTTCTAATCAAGAAGTCGAAATATTAGAAAATCCGTTAACCCTATCAGGAGAAAATATATTACCCCAATTCACCCTAAACTTAGAACAAATTTGGTAAACTTCGTTGTTGTGCTTCAGCACAATCAGAAAACTATAATAAAAACAATTAACCCCAATCTCCTCGTTTCTAGGTAGAACCTAGAAATGCTATTCATGGAGGCTCCGCCTCCTGTTATTTGAGGCAGAGCCTCACTTTTATCATTCCAATGCAGAGCATTGGAACGAGGGACGAGGGACGAGGCAAAAAAATATTAGCCACTTAACATTGTCACCCAATTATGAGGATCTGATAAAAAATCATGACTTATAAATACTTAGGCTGGTATAGCAATCCTAAATAGGTTGTAATATTTTATCGTAGGGGTGGCGTCCCTCCCAACCCAGACAGCAAGAGGGTTGGAAGACCCAACCCCTACAGAACTTTTTCACAAATCATTTAGACTTGCTATATAATATTCTTAAATAATAATCAAAGTGGATCTAAATTTTGATTATCTTTTACATTGATATAAATCAATGGGTTCTTTCCGTAGCATTATCTCGATTGATATGACTGATGCCAACTGGGATACAATTTTAGACAATATACCTGATCTAGCTTCTGAAGCTATTGTTAGTGATTGTTTTGTTAAGCCATTGTTAAAATATCTAGGGTTTACGATTCAGGAACAGTACCCCGAATTTAACACAGGTTGTGGAAATGTAGATTTTGCGGCTCGAAAAAATCTAGGCAGCGATATTTTTAATCAGTCAAAAACTAATCCTTATCTGTTAGTAGAAGTTAAAGGTCGAGCGATTAGTTCGGGAAACCGAATAAACCTCATGGAGAAAACACCACAATATCGCAATGCTCAAAATCAAATTAAACAATATTTACTATCCCCTAACTGTAAAACGGCTCAATGGGGAATTATTACCAATTCAGTCCATATTAAACTTTTTCGGCGACATGGTAAGGTTGTTCATCCTGCTACACCTTGCTGGCTAATTAAAAAAGATAATATCCTAGATATTGTTAATCGCATTAAAGATTTGATCGACAATCCCTTACCTGCTTTAGTTGTTAGTCTTTATAATGATAAGGGAGGTGTTGGTAAAACAACAACTACAATCAACTTAGCTTCTATCTTACGGAAACAGAAAAAAAATGTTTTAGTGATAGACTTTGATCCTCAACAGCGAGATTTAACAGATTCACTGGGTTTACAACCTACAAAAACCAAGTTATCTGATTGTTTAATTGATCGATCTTTAAATATTAAAGATGCCATTCAACCTTTTAAAATTAAAACTAAATCTGGAGATGTTCGAGTTTTTGACGTTATCCCTTCAGATTCCGGTTTAGGTAAATTTATGCTGTATGAACAACAAGCTAAAGTTCAAAAAGGAGCAGCAAGGTTAAAAGATTTATTAGAGAGTTTGAAACTTCATTATGATTATATTTTAATCGATGCACCGACAAACTGGACGTTTTTTAGCCAAACTTGTGTTTATGCCTCGGATGTTGTTTTAATTCCAACTAAACACACCAACTTTGCCTCATTAAAAAATGCTAGGAAAGTGATCCTAGAATTTATTCCTGAAATTCAAGAACTCAGGGATAAAAAAGGAGAGTATGGCCCCATTCCCCTACCTATTTTTTTCAATGAACATAAACCAACAGATTCTTCATTGAAACGAGCTAACACTGAAATTAAGTCGATCGTTTCCTTAAAGCAAGGTGATAAATTAATTTTGAATCCTGATTTATTACCCTACTTTTATCCCAAATATACAAAAGGTAATCCAGATCAAACAATATTCAGTATTCCAGAATATGCTATTGTTGAAAGTGCAGCCTTTGAACGCATACCCGCCGTATTTAAACATAAAACTGCAATGGCTTATTATCTTTCTTTAGCACAGGAGTATTTTATTTATGAGTGATTTTGATAATATTGGTAAATTAATGCACTTGCCTTTAATTGATATTAAACCCGGAGAAGAAATTACAGGACAGGAATTTTTGGTTGCAGGTGCAGCCGAAGCTATTTTACAAGCAAATGGACGAAATTGGGTTCCGGTGATTGTGCAGGAAATTGCAGATTATCAGTATCAAACGGTGAGTAATCATTTTGTCTATGCAGCCGCTCAAAAAGCACAATTAGAGCGGGTTTGGTGTATTGTTATTGATCCCAAACCTTCTAATATTGAACAAGCTAAAATTTTAACGAGAGAAGCTAATCCGGTTGTTAATGTTAATTTATGTACAGCTTCCAGAGATACAATTCTAGCAGCACTCGGCTATTTACAATCTGAACCTGGAAGTCCTTTAAAAAAAGTAGATTTAATTAAAGTAACAGACCGTATTCTTGAATCTAATCGAGAAACTTGGGCTGATTTCAATGAACTTACAAAGTTAAAATGTGGAATTACAAAAGGGAACAAATTAGACTGTTTAAAACAAGTCTTTTACTGTAAACCAGAACCTCTGCCACCGCCACCACCTGCACCTGAACGTGTATCTATTAAAAAAGCCAACCGAGATGAAATTTTTGAGCGTCTCAATTATTTATCTATTAATAAAATAGATGGTTTTGATAAAATAGATCCGGATCAATTAGCGGATACTCTGTTTACAACTCCTAAAGGGAAATGGAAAAGTTTAAATCCTATTTCAACCCTTGACTGTGGAGTCAGTAAAAATCAGATTCAAAAAACTCTAAAAACTGTATTTTCTTTATAAATAATGAGGAAATATCTTACCAGGATTTACCTTAACCTTAGAACAAATTTGGTAAAAATTATTTTGGTGAAGATGTAAGAGTTTATCTAGCTTCATGGTAACCTTTTAGTTAATAAAGTTTTAATGAGCATAGTTAAATGGCAAAAAAATATTTGATTATTGCTGGTGTACTAATAGTTACTTTTGGTGCTGCCGTTTTTGGATTAGATAAATTAGCTGACCAAAAAGCAGAACAGGAAATTGAACAAAAACTTAGTTTAGGTACAGGTTTAGGTATAGATTGTACAAAAGCGAATGTAAATTTATTCCAGAATAATGTCCAATTCATGGATATTAAGGTTGATAATATAGATGGTTTTGCTAGTCCTTATATTTTTAGAATTAAAAGTATGAATTTTCAAGCTAAATCATTAGTACAAAAGCCTTTAGAAATTGAAAAAATTGTTGTTGAGGATATAGCAGTTAATGTTGATGTGCGGTTTGATAATAATGCCACTACACCTGAATCCATGATGGCAATTAACCTAAAAAAATTATCTGAAAAAGGAAAAAATAACCCGAATCAAGATTCAGATAAACCAGAGGATTTGACCATTAATCAAATGCAATTTAATAACATAATTTTTACGATTAATTTACAACTTCCTGATGGTAAAAATGTTCCTATAACTAAAGAATTTAAAATTGATCAAATCACTTTAGAGCAAGTTACCGGAAAAAATTTACCTGTTCAATTATCTTCTGCATTACAGGAGAAAATATTAACAGAAATAACGGGCTTAATTAATGAGCAAAATTTACCTCAATTAAACTCAATTATAGAAAAATCAAATAAAATAAAACCACCCTCTCCACCCTCTCCACCCTTTCCCCCTTCTCCACTGAAAAAACCCTCTCCACCCTCTCCAGCAATATAGAAGCAATATAGAAGGTTTGTAAATCGTAATATGAAATCCCTAAATGTTTGCTACAAATCCTGCCCTGTAGAGACGTTGCATGCAACGTCTCTACAGGGCGGTTAGGGGGGATCATCTGTAGCATCTATAATGGGATTTCATATAAATTTACTGAATTGGCGATCAATACAGAAACCGGGTTTTTTGAGGTGTGGGTAAATCCTAAAAAAAATAAGGTGAGTTCCGAAATTCGTAAACCCACCTTAAAATCAAGATTAAATTAGGGTTTAACCCTTCAATGCTTCTGCACCACCCACCACTTCCAGCAATTCCTGGGTAATGGAGGCTTGACGAGCTTTGTTGTAGGATAACGTCAGGGATTTAATTAACTCTCCAGCGTTGTCACTGGCGTTACTCATGGCGGTCATCCGAGCAGCTAACTCACTGGCGATGGATTCTTGCCAAGCGCGTAACAATTGGTTGGTTAAAAACAAAGGTAATAACGCATCCAAAATTTGGGCAGGATCTTGTTCAAAAATCATATCTCTCGGTAAATCCGAAAGATTATTTTTGACTTTCTCCCGTGTCACTTCAAATTGACCATTTTTTGTGGTCAAACGGAAGATTTCATCATCTGTGGGTTCTAATCCTTGAGGATCAAGGGGTAACAGAGTTTGAATTACTGGACGAGAAGCAATTAACGAAACAAATTTCGTATAAATTAACTCAATCCGATCCAATTCCCCAGATAAAAATAAAGCCAAAAGATTTTCCGCCGAATCCCGTACTCGGTCTATAGTGGGATTTTTTTCAGGGTTTTCCACCGTTGCGCGGATATCAACATCCCGTCTTTGGAAATATTGAATCGCTTTGCGTCCCACTAACAAATAAGTGCATTTCACACCTTCAGCTTCCAACTCTTTTGCACGAGTTTCAGCCCGTTTGATAATGCTGCTATTATAGGTTCCACATAAGCCACGATTACCCGAAATTACCAGTAATCCGACTTTTTTAACTTCCCGTTGTTTGAGGAGAGGCAAATCTGCTTCTTCAAATTTTAAACGGGATTGTAACCCATAAAGAATTCCGGCTAACCGATCAGCAAAGGGGCGAGAAGCTAAGACTTGTTCCTGGGCGCGACGCACTTTTGCAGAAGCCACCAGACGCATCGCTTCTGTAATTTTCTTGGTATTTTTAACCGAATCAATGCGATCGCGGATCGCTTTTAAATTTGACATAGTTTTGTCAGATTTGCAGTATTAAGTCAGTAGAGACGCGCCTGTTTATGCCGTCAGGCTATTGGCGCGTCTGTACAGGAGTTAGGTGTTAGTTAACAGTTAACCAACAATTCCCGACACCCATTAAGCTGAAACTAAAAAGGTTTGTTTGAATTCTGCGATCGCTTCTTTCAACAGACCTTCAGCTTCATCGTCAAGGAGTTTTTTGCCTTGAACGATTTCGACGTATTTGGGTTTGCTATTTTTCAGATAGTCCCGCAGTCCGGCGGCAAAAGCCACGATTTTTTCAACGGGGATCTCATCGAGATAACCGTTAATTCCGGCATAAATTACGGCTACCTGTTCAAACAATTGCAGGGGAGAGTTTTGAGGTTGTTTTAACAACTCTTGCAGCCGTTTACCCCGTTCTAATTGGTTCCGGGTAGCTTGGTCTAAATCGGAGGCGAACTGAGAAAATGCCGCCAACTCAGCATACTGAGCTAATTCTAATTTAACTTTCCCAGCGACTTTCTTCATGGCTTTGGTTTGAGCCGCAGAACCCACACGGGACACGGAAATCCCGGCGTTCACGGCTGGACGTAAACCGGAGTTAAATAAGTCAGAAGATAAGAAGATCTGACCATCGGTAATGGAAATTACGTTGGTGGGAATATAAGCCGAAACGTCACCCGCTTGAGTTTCAATCACGGGTAAAGCCGTCATGCTACCGCCGCCGAGTTCATCGTTGAGTTTGGCAGCCCGCTCTAATAACCGAGAGTGGAGGTAGAACACATCCCCAGGATAAGCTTCCCGTCCGGGGGGACGACGCAGTAACAGGGACATTTGACGGTAGGCTTGAGCTTGTTTCGATAAGTCATCATAGATGACCAGGGTGTGCTTGCCTTTATACATGAAGTATTCCGCCAAGGTTGCCCCTGTATAAGGAGCGAGGTATTGCAGGGTGGCGGAGTCACTGGCGTTGGCTGCGACCACAATGGTATAATCCATTGCACCTTTTTCTTCCAAAACTCCCACAACTTGGGCAACGGTGGAGGCTTTTTGACCAATAGCCACGTAGACGCAGATCACGTCTTCGCCTTTTTGGTTAATGATGGTGTCAATGGCGATGGAGGTTTTTCCGGTTTGACGGTCGCCAATGATTAATTCCCGTTGACCCCGGCCGATGGGAATCATGGAGTCAATAGCGGTAATCCCCGTTTGCATGGGTTCGCATACGGAACGACGGGCGATAATCCCAGGGGCGGGAGATTCTAATAAACGGCTATCGGTGGTTTTGACATCTCCTTTACCATCAATGGGACGGGCTAAGGCATCGACAACCCGGCCTAACATGGCGTCCCCAACGGGGATTTGAGAAATTCTTCCGGTGGCGGTCACGGCAGATCCTTCTTGGATGTCCCGGCCTTCACCCATTAACACCGCACCGACGTTATCTTCTTCTAAGTTCAAAGCAATGCCGATGGTGCCTTCGGCAAACTCTAACAGTTCACCGGACATGACTTTATCTAAGCCATAAATCCGGGCAATTCCGTCACCGACTTGCAGAACAGTCCCGACGTTGGTTTCTTTAACGTCTTGGTCGTACTGTTCAATTTGCTGCTGAATAATGCTGCTAATTTCGTCAGGTCTGATCGCTACCATTGTTCTTGTCAGTAGTTAGGGGTTATGAGTTAAAACAGATCCCATCTTTATGATGACGGGTCATAACGATTATTGGGCCAATTTCATGCCAATGCGACGCAGTTGTCCGCGCAAACTGGCATCCACCACGCGAGATCCAACTTTGATAATCACACCGCCCAATAAATCCGGCTCAAGGGTGGTGGAAATTTCCACCGAGCGGGCATTGGTCATGGCTTTGACTTTTTCAGTCAAGGTATTTTGTTGAGCTTCGGTTAACGGATGGGCGGAGGTGATTTCTGCCAATACCGTTTGATTGAGTTTCCGCAGTAATACTAGATACTGTTGACCAATTCCCTGTAAGAATAAAATCCGTCCCCGATCCACTAACAGCATCAAGAAATTCCGTAATAAGGGATTAACTTGATCTCCTGTAATGCGTTGCAGAACGGCTTTTTTATCCTGGGGTTTAATCACAGGATTGTCTAAAAAGTTTTTTAATTCTGCGGAATTTTCCAGTAATTCGAGTAATGAGCGGATCTCATTGCCGAATTCTTCGGTTAAATTTCTCGATTGAGCCAAGGACATTAACGCCGAGGCGTAAGGCTCAACAATTTCTCCTGCGATCGCACTCATATTCAACCTCCCAGCAGCGTTAGACTCCGATCAATTAACCGTTCCTGAACAGTGTCGTCAAGCTGTTGTTTGAGTTGAGCTTCTGCCCGTTCAATGGCTTGAGTGGCAATCAGAGAACGCAGTTGAGAAATCACTCGTTCGCGATCTGAATCTAACTCAGCGCTTGCGTTTGCTTTCATGCGTTCTACCTCTTCGGCAGCTTTAGCTAGAATTGATTCTCTAACGGTTTTTGCCCGTTCTTCGGCTTCAGCTAAAATTCGTTGCGCGTCCGTTTGGGCGGCGGTTAATTTTTGCTGTTGTTCTGCTAGAGATGCTTCTGCTTGTTTTTGACGCTGTTCAGCTTCTTGAATCGCTTCTTCAATGGTGGAGCGTCTTTCATTTAGGATTTTTCCTAAAAAGCCTCGCCCAAAGTAAACCAGCACACCAATCAGAATGGCTAGGTTAATTAGGTTCGTCTCAAAAATATTGGTATTGAGACCGAATCCAGCTTCAGAGCTAGCTTCTGTGGCTAGTAATAAAACAGTCTCCATGATGTTCTTCTCATAAATGCGCGGCTTAAGGTTTAACTCCCTATAGGGGGCGTTATCATCTAGCCTGGGCTGTCTTCAATCCGAATTTTCCGCAGTTTCACAAGCTGAAAACAATCTTGTGATCAGCTTTAACGCATCCAAGATTATCTAACGAACTCAGCCCCTAATAATTTTTCTAAAATTTGGCGACTGAGAGGTTCAACTTGTTGCTCTAAAGCTTGCAGGGCTTGTTGTTTTTCCTGCTCAATTTCTTGAGCCGCTTTGTCTCTCAATTTTTGCGCTTCTTGTAATGCTTCTGCCACTTTTCCAGTAGCAATTTTCTGGGCTTCCGCTTGAGCATTTACAATCGTCGCTTGAGCTTTTTTGCGAGTTTCTGCTAACTCTAATTCGTATTGTTTGGCTAATTTTTCAGCTTTAGCCAGACGGTCTTTGGCGTTGACTTCGCGATCGCGGATATAATCCGCCCGTTCATCAATTGCCTTTCCTAATGGTTTGTAGAAAACCTGGTTTAAAATTACTGCCAGAATTACGAACTGCACTGCCATTAAGGGCAAGGTGGCATCCAGATCAAACAGTCCTCCTTCTTTAGCAGCCTCTTCAACCGCAAATAAAATTGTCCAGTGCATTATTGTCCCTTGAAGAGTTGAATTGAAGATGGATTTTAGACCCAGAGTTTCAGAGCACCTGAAACCTCAAATCTAAAATCCATGTTTGGATTACTGTTTAGGCGAAGGGGTTAGCAAACAGCAGTACCAGAGAAACGACCAGACCGTAAATCGTCAGTGCTTCCATGAAGGCCAAACTTAACAGTAAAGTCCCACGAATTTTACCTTCTGCTTCGGGTTGACGGGCAATCCCTTCCACTGCTTGACCAGCAGCAATCCCTTGACCAATTCCAGGGCCGATCGCGCCTAAACCAATAGCTAAAGCAGCAGCAACAACGGAAGCAGCAGCAATCAGTGGATTCATGATGATTTTCTTCCTTCTAAATACAAAACAGTTAACAAACAATCAATTAGACAAAATGTGAATTCAATCCCTATCAGCATTTATAAAACTAGGAGATTTGAAGAAAACAATTTTCTTCTTTGTCCCGTTATCAATGCCAGATTCGTTTAATGGATTGGAGTCCCCAAAACGTTATTTTACCAATAAAGGGGATCTAGTTTAACCCAACAGCACATTTTGGAAAAATCAAGATCTTAAGAAAAGAAATCTTCAAGGATTTGTTACTTTTCTTAGTCGTGATGTTCCGCACCATGTCCTTCTAAGGCTTCACCAATATAGTTCGCTGCCAGCGTCGCAAAAATTAGCGCTTGAATGGCACTCAAGAATAAACCTAAAACCATCAGGGGCAGAGGAATAAACAGAGGCACCAGGAATACCAACACGGCCACCACCAGTTCATCCGCCAAAATGTTACCAAACAAACGGAAACTCAGTGAGAGGGGTTTGGTAAAATCTTCAATCACCCGAAATATAGCGAGAAACGCCAGGGGTTGAGCGTAATCAGCAAAATAACCGACAAAGCCTTTTTTACTGATTCCGGCGTAGAAATACGCTAAGGACGTTAACAGGGCTAAGGCCACTGTCGTATTGATATCGCTGGTGGGCGCTGCTAATTCCCCTGAAGGCAGTTCGATCAGCTTCCAAGGAATTAAGGCACCTGACCAGTTAGAGGCAAAGATGAATAAGAACAGTGTTCCAATGAAGGGAACCCAAGGACGATATTCTTTTTCCCCGATTTGGTCTTTAGCAAGGTTGCGAATGAATTCTAGGGCGTACTCCATAAAATTCTGCATCCCATTGGGAATTCGCTGCACGTTGCTGCTGGCTAACACTGAGACAAGAATCAGCAAACCGATTACAAACCACGAGGTCAGAAAAATCTGACCATGCAATTTTAAACCGCCGACTTCCCAATAGAGGTGCTGGCCAACTTCCAAACTAGCAAGGGGAAGAGGATTGAAGATGTTTAAAACAGTCAGCATTTCCATTCAAGAGGCTTCCTCTACAGATTGAGGACTGGAGGATTCCGAAAACCACGTGACCTACTTCGGCTTCAAGGTGAACGTTGTCATCAGAACATAGGACAGGAGGGCGACTTTGTAGGTGAGAAATCCTAAGAAAATCGGTAAAATCTGGAGTTGATGCCATCGAGTGGCTAAAATCATAAAACCCGCTAGGATTAAAATCCGATTTGAGCCTAGTTTTTTCTTCTCTCTACCCAGTTTTTCCACATCCTGGCCGAGCATTCGCAAGTAGACTATGCCCACGCTCGCCCCGATTAAATAGTTGCAAGCAACTTCCAGGGAATAAAAACAGCAAACCGTAACAAAAATTACCCCCGTCGCCGCGAGTGTCATCAGCAGTAACTGACGTTGCAACTGATAATACTCCAGCATGGAAGGGTCGGGTTCTACAGCAAGCTTAGACCCGGATTCGACTGTTTCCTCTGCGTTTGTCATAGTTACTTGGACAAGTTCACCTATTTTGAGTTCAGTCACAACTGATTGATCCGCTCCGAAAAGCGGGCAGTTCTAACTTTCCCCAAGTTCACGCACAGGCGCATAACACGCTCTGTAAGCCACAATGAATCATATCATGTTGTGGTGACAGAACTTAAAAGAAATTTAATAGGGCAGTAGATGATCAAGTAGGGTGCGTAAGCCCCGCGCACGCACCCCCAAAAACTTAATTCCCCAATGCGTCTTGAATCTTCTGTTTAAGGGTAGTAACAACGTCCTCAATGGCGATTTCTTGGGAGTTGTGAGTCGCTCGTTCTACCCATTCCACCTTACCCGATTTAATCGAACGTCCCGTTACAATGCGATAGGGAATCCCAATCAGATCTGCATCTTTGAATTTTACCCCGGCTCGTTCATCTCGATCATCTAATAACGTTTCAATTCCCGCTTGCTTTAATTCTGTATACAATTTTTCGGCTATTTCCACCTGTTGACCATCGGTAATATTAGGAATGGCAATAATTACTTGATAAGGTGCGATCGCCACAGGCCAAATTATCCCATCTTTATCATAGGATTGTTCAACGGCCGATTGGGCTAACCGAGACACCCCCACCCCATAACATCCCATGACTAAGGGTAATTCTTCTCCCTGTTCATTGGTGAAAGTTGCCCCCATGGCTTGAGAATATTTAATTCCCAATTGGAAAATATGACCGACTTCAATTCCTCTAGCACTGTCTAAAATTTGGCTAGGATCATGTACCGCGCGATCGCCTTTTTTCGCTTTTCTAATATCAACAATACGTTGAGGTAAGGTAAATTCTTTACCCCAATTTGCCCCAACAACATGATATCCTGATTCATCCGCACCCGTGACAAAATTATTTAATTCAACAGCAGTTTGATCGACCATTCGCAGGAATTTTGAGTAAACCCCGTCCTTCGTTTGGGGAGTAATATAACTATCTTCTAAATTCGGAGACATATAACCTAACGGTAACGGTTTTGCTGCCCATTTTTGTTGCGCTTCTTCATCAGGAACCGTTAACGATAATATCGTTTTTGCGCCAAATTCAGGAGCTAATTTTGTTAATTCATTTTGCAATTTAACATCATTAACTTCCTGATCTCCTCGAATACTGACTAAAACTAAAACCGTTGTGCCATTATCATAAACGACTTGATACAGAACATTTTTAACAATTTGGGTCGCAGAACATTTCAAGAAATTGGCTAAAGTTTCAATGGTATTTGTATTCGGGGTTTCTACCTTTTTATATTCAGTAAAACTAGACAGTTCAGCATCAACCGGAAGAGATACAGCTTTTTCTGTATTAGCTGCATATTTGCCATCTTCAGTATAGAGAACTTCATCTTCTCCCGCTTCTGCTAAGACCATAAATTCTTGGGAACCACTTCCGCCAATAGCTCCAGAATCAGCTTCTACCGCCCGATATTGTAACCCACAACGACGCAACATATTGCGATAAGCTTGATCCATATCTCGATAGGTTTTCTTCAAACTTTCCTCATCGCTATGGAAAGAATAACCATCTTTCATAATAAATTCTCGTCCCCGCATTAACCCAAACCGAGGGCGAATTTCATCTCTAAATTTCGTTTGAATTTGATATAAATGTAAGGGTAATTGTTGATGGGAACGGATCATATCTTTCGCAATAGTGGTGATCACTTCCTCATGGGTTGGCCCTAATGCTAATTCCCGTTTACGACGGTCAGTCAGGGAAAACATAATTCCCTCGGCTTTAGTATAGGTATCCCAGCGTCCCGACTCCCGCCAGAGTTCTGAAGGTTGGACTTGAGGAAGCAGACATTCTTGGGCTCCGGTGGCGTTCATTTCTTCTCGAACAATTTGAGAGACTTTTTGCAAAACCCGCCACATCAAAGGAAGATAAGCATAAATTCCACTTCCGATGCGTCGGATATATCCCGCCCGGACTAATAGTTTATGACTGGGAATTTCTGCTTCTTTGGGATCTTCCCGCAGGGTGACAAATAGCATTTGAGACAGTCGCATCGTTTGGTTTCCTGAAATTAAAGACTAATTTATTATTATTGCAGAATTGTGTTCAATTTCACTCTAAAAAATAAAGATCAATCCCCGTAGGGGCGAGGTCTCCTCGCCCATCATCTGATTTAAGTTTAAATCGTTATTTTTTTATTTAACTATTTTTAAATATAACCAAATTAATTAATTTTAGGAGGAAATACTTGAGTTAAATCTAAGGTTAAATCGGGAAAACAAGGTAAAGTTATAGACTCGTTAGGTAAATAAATTGATTTATTCCGATAGCCAAACTCTCCTTGTAATTTTTGATACGGTTCCCGATAACATTCTAAACACAAATCGACTAAATTAAAAATCCAATAATCGCTAATATTATTTTCAGCATAAACCGATAGCTTGGTTGTTTGATCATAATCTAAAGAGGAATCAGCAATTTCAATTAATAGTAAAATATCTTCCGGGTGAGGATGAGAACTTAAATAGTCATCTGCTCGATTTTTAACAATCACTCGATCCGGTTCAGGTTCACTATGAGATGATAAAATAATCGGTTGTTGTCCTCTTAAGGTTGCCCGTTCTCCAATGAGTTTATAAAGTTCCCGTTCTAAGCGAGTCTCGCAAACCGAGTGGGGAGTTCCTTTTGCAGCCATATAAATCAGTTCTCCGCGAATCAATTCTACTCTATCATCTTCTTGGAAAAAGCCTAATTGAGTTAGACGGTGATAGTCTTGGATGGTGAATTTTTTAACAGTTGCGATCGCCATATCTTAAATATCAATAATAATTTTCAGTCTATTATAGCAATTCTCAATCGGTTGTCATATTTGATTGTAGGGGTTTGGTTTCCAAACCCTCTAGGTACAAGGATTAATTAAAAGACTTCTGCCCCTTCAAACTGTTTAATATTTTGCAGTTTAGCAGATTCTCCGCAGGTGCGAGGAGTGGGTAACATTTTACCAGGGTTTGCTAAACCTTTGGGGTTAAAAACCGCTCTCACCCATTGCATAGTTTCTAAATCAATATCGTTGAACATTTGCGGCATATAACATTTTTTGTCCGCACCAATACCATGTTCACCGGATAAACTTCCGCCTACTTCAACGCAGATTTTTAGAATTTCTCCGCCAATTTCTTCAACAATTTCTAACGCGCCTGGAACGGAGTTATCATATAAAATTAAAGGATGTAAGTTGCCATCTCCCGCATGAAACACGTTAGCAATGGGATAACCATATTTTTTACTTAACCCTTCAATTTCTTTTAAGACATAAGCCATTTTTGTCCGAGGAATTACCCCATCTTGAACATAATAATCAGGACTGACATGACCTGCGGCTGCGAATGCGGCTTTGCGTCCTTTCCAAATTTTTAACCGATCTTCGGCGTTACTAGCTGTAGTAATATTTCTCGCCCCATTGTTTTTACAAATTTCCGCAACTCGTTGTTTATTCGTATCCACTTCCACTTGTAACCCATCTAATTCTACCAGTAAAATTGACCCTGCATCACGGGGATATAAACCAATTTTTACCACGTCTTCAACCGCATTAATACTGAGATTATCCATAATTTCCATTCCCCCTGGAATAATCCCCGAACTGATAATATCAGAAACCGCAGATCCCGCCGCTTCTAAATTGATAAAATCGGCTAATAAAACACAAATTGATTCTGGTGCTTTGAGAATTCTTAAAGTGATTTCCGTAGCGATGCCTAATGTCCCTTCTGAACCGACAAATAATCCTGTTAAATCATATCCCGGCATTTCAGGAATATCGCCACCAATATCGACAATAGAGCCATCGGGAGTGACAATTTTTAAACCTAGAATATGATTAGTTGTAACCCCATATTTTAAACAATGAACCCCACCCGAATTTTCGGCAACATTTCCCCCAATAGAACAAATAATTTGGCTAGAAGGGTCTGGCGCATAATAAAATCCAGCCCCACTAACCGCTTGTGTCACCCAATTATTAATAACGCCGGGTTGTACCACAACTTGTTGATTTTCTAAGTCAATCTTCAGGATTTTTCGCATTAAAGCGGTGACAATTAACACACAATCTTCGACGGGTAAAGCACCGCCAGAAAGTCCTGTTCCTGCACCTCTAGCAACCCAAGGAATTGAATTTTTATCGCAAATTTTAATAACTTCTGCTATTTCTTCTGTGGTTTTAGGAAGTACCACTAAAGCGGGACGTTGACGATAGCTGGTCAGTCCATCACATTCATAAACCAGTAATTCTTCACGGCGTTGAATCACCCCTTTTTGACCAACAATTGTTATAAATTGTTGAATTAGGGGTTTCCAGTTTCGGGTTGGTTGTGATTTTTGAGCCAGCATAGGAATAACGATGAGAAGAACTTAGGATTTTTATATTATATCGCTTTGATCCTAATTATTAACCCCCATATCTTTCATTTGAGTGGGTAAATCAATGATGAATTCACATCCTTCTTCTTGGCTAGAGTTAAAACTGAGTTTTCCTTGATGTTTTTGGACAATAATTTCATAGCAGGTCGTTAAGCCTAAGCCAATTCCTTGACCGACAGGTTTTGTTGTAAAAAAGGGATTAAATAATTGAGATTTGACTTCCTCTGACATTCCTACACCGTTATCTTTAATCCGAATTCTGACTTCATTAGGATTAATAGATTCTGTGATAATCCAAATTGTAGGGGACAGATTGGGTGAGGTTTTTGCTCCTACTCCTAATTCCAAAGCATCAATAGAATTTGTTAATAAGTTTAAAAAAACTTGATTAATTTGGCTGGCGTAACAGGTAACACGGGGTAAATTATCATAGGATTTAATAATTTCAATTTCAGCCCGTTGTCCCTCAGCACGCAGCCGATATTGGAGAAGTAATAATGTACTATCTAGTCCTTGATGTAAATCTACGGGCTTAATATCCGATTCTCCCAACCGAGAAAAAATTCTTAAGGCGAGGATAATTCTTCTAATTCGTTCTGTTCCTCTTTGCATCGATCCCAAAATATTTTGGAGATCATTAATCATAAACTCTAAATCACATTCTTGTAAAAAAGATTGGATGGCTATACTCGGTTGAGGATATTCGTTTTGATATAAATAAATTAATTTTAATAAATCTTGAATATATTCTTGAGTCGGAACTAAATTTCCTGAAATAAAACTAATGGGATTATTAATTTCATGAGCAATTCCAGCCACAAGCTGCCCTAAACTCACCATTTTTTCCTTTTGAATCAGTTGAGCTTGAGTGGATTTTAATTCTTTGACGGTTAATTGAAGTTGAGAATTTTGTTGTTTCAGTTGACTTTGTAACTGTTGAATTGTCAGTTGATTTTGAATCCGAATTAAAACTTCTTCAAATTGGAAGGGTTTAGTAATGTAGTCTACACCTCCAACTTGAAACGCTTTGACTTTATCTAAAATATCATCTAAAGCACTGAGGAAAATGATCGGAATATTTTGGGTACGTTCATCTTTTTTGAGTTGTTCACAGACTTGATAACCATTCATTTCCGGTAAATTAATATCTAATAAAATCAAATCGGGGATGATGGTTTTGACGGCGGTTAAAGCCATTTGACCGTTAATCGCTTTACGAACATTATATCCTTGGTCTACCAACATTTGGGATAAAAACCGCAAATTAGCAGGAGTATCATCAACAACAAGAATATCGGCTTTGGGTTGATTGTTTAAAGTATGGTTCATAATTAGAAATAATCAGCCATTTCTATTCTAATAAAAAGTGAAGTAGAACCGATCCTCATGGGTTAGGAACATCACGGAATGTTAAAAAGCACATTGGGTTAATTATACTAATTTTTTTACCAGTGTGGGCAAGATTGAATCAAATTAGTGGCTATTTTACTATTAACAGGTTTAGAAAAAAAATATCCCTGACCTGCATTACAGTTCAATTTTCGTAATTGAGCCAATTGTTGTGCAGTTTCTATGCCTTCTGCAATCACTTTCATTCCCAAGGTTTTGACTAAACTAATAATGACAGGAACTAAGCCCAAATTTTGAGGATTATCGTCAATAGGGCTAATAAAAGACCGATCAATTTTGAGAATATTGACGGGAAAAGAATGAAGATAACTCAGGGATGAATAACCTGTCCCAAAATCGTCGATACTTAAATTGATTCGTCGTTGTTTTAACTGTTTTAATATCTCGGAAGCATTTTCAGGGTGATCTAAAATCGCACTTTCTGTAATTTCTAGGTTTAAATATTGAGGTTCAAGTTGGCTTTCCTCTAAAATCTGATCAATTTGTTGAATTAAATTTTGTTGAGCAAATTGTAAAGCCGATAAATTCACACTCACGGTTAAGGGATAATCTGTTAATTTGTGTTTTTTCCAAGTGGAAATTTGATGACAAGATTCTCGTAATACCCATTCCCCCAGACGAGAAATTAAACCCGTTTCTTCAGCAATGGGAATAAATAAACCCGGAGATATTAAACCTTGGGTTGGATGATACCAACGCACTAAGGCTTCAAACCCAATAATAATTCCTGAATCTAAGGAAATAATCGGTTGATAGTGGACGCTAAATTCTTGATTCGTAAGAGCTTTTCTGAGGTCGGTTTCTAATTGTAAGCGTTGCAGAACTGCTTGATACATTTCTGGCTCAAAAAGTTGATATCGACCTTTTCCTAATGCTTTCGCTTGATAAAGGGCTGTATCCGCATCTCGCAATAAATCTTCGGGTTTTTGATAGCGGGTATTAGAAATAGCAATCCCTATACTTAAATTAATAAAAATATTCCTAATTCCTAGGGTAAAAGAATGGGAAAATGAGTCTAAAATTTGGCGGGCAATTTGTTGCGGATTACGGGAGTTGAGCGGATTTAATAAAATTACAAATTCATCTCCTCCTAAACGGGCAATTAAGTCCGGTGGATCAATAAAACTTTGTAATCGTTCTGCGATCGCAATCAACAACTCATCCCCGGCAAAATGACCTAAAGAATCATTGATTACTTTGAAGCGATCGCAGTCTATACATAAAATAGCATACTGCTGATCTGGGGACTCTTGACTGTGTTGAAAGCCTTGTTTTAATTGTTCCATAAACGCGCCTCGGTTCCATAACCCAGTTAAAGGATCATGAAGAACAATTTTTAACAGTTGATTATTGGCTTGTTCAAGCTGTAATGTTCTTTGTTTTACCCGTTCTTCTAGTTGTAAATTCAGGTGAATCAGTTGATTTTGAATTTGATTTAATTCTAAATGATGCTCAACTCGGACGATGACTTCTTGATATTGAAAGGGTTTAGTAATAAAGTCTACCCCTCCCATTTGAAAAGCTTTAATTTTATCATCCACATGAGATAATCCACTCATGAAAATAATGGGTATATTAGAGGTGGGTGCATGGGATTTTAAATAATTACACACTTCATAACCATTCATCGGCGACATCATAATGTCAAGTAAAATCAAATCAAGGGAATGATTCATCGCGATGGAAATAGCACTTGGCCCATCATTGGCGATGTAAACACAGTATCCTTTACTTTCTAAAATTGAAGATAAAAAAATTAAGTTGTCTAGGGTATCATCTACCACTAGAATCTTTTGATTTTCACCTGAACTTAAGACATTCTTCATAAAGGATAGATTACTAAAATGAGCTTTATAAAGGACAATTTAAACGGAGATATAATAGCTCTATAGCATTTTGATTCCCGATTTACAATCTTTCTAATGGCTGTTTTTTATTTGGCAAATTCAGGCATCCCCTCCCAACATTCATCACCCAAAGACTTATGATTATATTGATCTTAATCAATTTTCTGGATTGAGAAATAGCTGAAAAATAATAAAATATTAAAATAAGGATAATCAAAATTTTAATATTAAGGGTTAAGCTGATCATATAACTTAACCTGAATCAGTGGGAGTCGGACAAGTCTGATTTCAATTTTAAACTTGATTCGGGAAGATTGGGATGGATAAAAATCCTTTCTCCCATAGATTAAGGTACAAATCTCCACTTTAACAATTTACTACATTTACATTAACTGTTATTTTTGATATAATTTATCCATCCTATCTCCTAAGTTCTGTCAATATGTAATATCAGCTTTTACTATTTTTTGTTAAAAGATTAATAGTTTAAGACCCAAGGCAATAAAAAAATTACTCCTCATCCTCCCAAAGCCTGTATTCCTTTATACTTAAAATAAGGCTTTAAAGTAAAGTCTGCCAGTTTCTTCCCATATTTACTCAATGACAATCGACGATGTGATTCTAGTCTTGAACGCCATGCTTCCTAAGCCCTTGACCCGACTTCAAGAGCTCATTTTGCGACAAGCATGGGAAGGTAAAACCTACACTATCATTGCTCAGGAAGCTTACTATGGCCCTGAACGAGTTAGAAAAGTTGCAGCAGACTTGTGGATTTTACTGAGTCAGGTTTTGAATGAGTCTATCAATAAAAGCAACTTTCGCAAAATACTAGAATCCCGTGAACTCACCCTCGCTCAACAGCAATTAATCTGGCAAACGTCTTCCCAACCCAGCCTCAACCGCAAAATCCCCCTAGAATTTCCTGACGGCCCTTTATCCTTAAGCTCTCGCTTCTATATTTCCCGTCCTCCTATTGAAGAACTCGCTTTTACAGAAATTATGGAACCGGGTTCTGTATTGCGGATTAAAGCTCCTCAAAAAATGGGAAAAAGCTCATTATTATTAAGAATAATAGCTTATGCAAATGAACTGAATTATCGAAGTGTTACTTTAGATTTTAATCAGGCAGAAGAAAGTTTATTTATCGACTTAAATAAATTCTTGCGTTGGTTTTCTGCCAATGTGGGTCACGCTTTAGATTTAGAATCCCAATTAGAAAATTATTGGGATGAAGATATTGGGAGTAAAGTTAGTTGTACTATTTATTTTCAAAATTATATTCTCGAACGAATTCAAGAACCGATTGTATTGGTATTAAATGAAGTTAATCGAATTTTTGAATATCCTGAACTGGCTAAAGAATTTTTTCCGATGTTGCGAGTTTGGTATGAAGAAGCGCGTAAAATAGAAATCTGGCAAAAACTTCGCTTAATTGTTGCCTATTCCACAGAAATTTATGTACCCCTTAACTTAAATCAGTCTCCCTTTAATATTGGATTACCCTTAAGCTTACCTTACTTGACTCACGAACAAATTAAAGAACTAGCAGAATGTTATCAATTAGACTGGGCCAGTGATTCAGAGATTCAACAGTTAATGGCAATGGTGGGAGGACATCCGTATTTAGTCCAGTTAGCGATGTATCATCTAGTCTCTGTATCGAGTGCAGCATTTTGTAATATTTATACATCCGTATCCCAACTAGGACTGGAGTGCCCTTTAACACCCAAAGCCCAACTGCAAGAACTCCTAGAACAAGCCCCCACAAACGCGGGAATTTATAAAAATCATTTGCGTCGTCTGTTGTTTTCTTTGAATCAATATCCTCAACTGAAAGCCGCTTTTCAACAGGTGATTCAGACCGGAGGTTCAGGTAAAATTGACTCGACTTTAGCGTATAAATTAGACAGTATGGGTTTAATTACATTTAATGGTGATCACCTTGAACCCAGTTGTGAACTCTATCGCCGTTATTTCCAAGAAGAATTACAGTAGTTCCCAATTCCCAATTCCCAATTCATAATTCGTAATTCGTAATTCGTAATTCATAATTCCCTACTCTAATATAAAAAGCCACCCCTAGGGTGGCTATAAAAAACTCAAACGAGTTCAAAACAATTAACAGTCGTAATAAAGGGCAAACTCGTAGGGAGTCGGACGTAACCGAGTGGGGTTAACTTCGTTATCGAGTTTGTAGGAAATCCAGTTAGCAATAAAGTCTTCGGTGAACACACCCGGTTCTGTTAAAAAGGCGTGATCTTGCTCTAAAGCTTCCAACGCTAATTCCAGAGAACCAGGGGTTGAAGGAATTTTCCGCAATTCTTCAGGACTGAGATCGTAGATATCCACATCCAAGGGTTCACCGGGATCGATTTGGTTCTTAATCCCATCGATTCCAGCACAGAGCATCGCTGCAAACGCCATATAGGGGTTAGCCGTCGCATCAGGACACCGGAACTCTAAACGCTTGGCTTTGGGGTTGTTTCCAGCCAGAGGAATCCGCACCGAAGCCGAACGGTTACCTTGGGAATAAGCCAAGTTCACCGGAGCTTCATATCCAGGAACTAAGCGTTTGTAGGAATTGGTGCTGGGGTTGGTTAAGGCCAACAACGCCGGAGCGTGTTTGAGAATACCGCCGATATACCATAGCCCCATGTCGCTGAAGCCCGCATATTTATCCCCAGCAAACAACGGTTGACCATCTTTCCATATGGATTGGTGAGTGTGCATCCCAGAACCGTTATCTGCAAAAATCGGTTTGGGCATGAAGGTGATGGTTCTGCCGTATTTTTTACCGACATTTTTGATCACATATTTGTAGATCATCAAGTTATCGGCGGCTTCAATCAAGGTTCCGAATTTGAAACCCAGTTCGCACTGTCCACCTGTGGCCACTTCATGGTGATGTTTTTCAATGGGAACACCACATTTGGCCATTGTTAACAACATTTCAGTACGGATATCTTGGAAAGTATCCGTGGGCGCAACGGGGAAATACCCTTCCTTGTAGCCCGGTTTGTAGGCTAAGTTTCCACCGGGTTCTTCCCTTCCTGAGTTCCAACGACCTTCAACAGAATCGACATAGTAATACCCACAATGTTGGGTTTGGTCGTAACGAACATCATCAAAAATGAAAAATTCCGCTTCCGGGCCAAAGAACGCCGTATCCCCAATTCCCGTCGAAATTAAATAATCAACGGCTTTTTGGGCAATCACACGGGGACAACGACTGTAGGGTTCTCCGGTGCGGGGCTCTTGAATACTACAAATGATGCTGAGAGTCGGTTCTGCCATGAAGGGATCGATCCAAGCTGTTTTGGGATCTAACACCATTGACATATCGGATTCATTAATGGCTTTCCAACCTCGGATGCTGGAACCATCAAACGGTACACCATCTGTAAAGGAGGATTCATCGATTTGGCTGTTGTGTACCGTTAGATGTTGCCAGGTTCCTAGCATATCCACGAATTTCAGGTCAATCATTTGAATCCCTTGGTCTTCGATCATCGATAAGACCTCTTGGGCAGTCTCAGGCATGAATGAATATCTCCTCAAAAATCTTGATTATCTCTGAAGGGCTTGGCAGTTAGTCTGACAAAGCGACTGGCTGATCATAGTGACTCAGATTGATTAAGTTTTGTATTGAGTGCTACAATACAGCACGTCGCGGCTTCAGAATAATTGAAAGATATTATAAAGGAGATAGCCTTCATGCGAGACGCCGTTACAAGCTTAATAAAAAATTACGACAGAACGGGTCGCTATTTGGATCGAGATGCCATCGATCAATTAAAGTCCTATTTTTCGACGGGCACGGCACGGGTGCAAGCGGCTGCGGTGATTAATAGCAACGCGGCTACTTTGGTTAAACAAGCGGGTTCTACTTTGTTTAGCCAAGTTCCTGAGTTGATTCGTCCCGGTGGCTATGCTTACACCACCCGTCGTTATGCAGCCTGTTTACGGGATATGGACTATTATCTGCGTTACGCTACCTATGCTCTGGTGGCTGGAGATATGGATGTTTTAGATGAACGGGTACTCCAAGGATTACGGGAAACTTACAATTCCTTAAATGTTCCCGTTGGCCCAACTGTGATCGGCATCGGTATTCTCAAAGATTTAGTGGCTGAACAAGTTGCAGCCGCCGGACTGCCTACTGGAGATTATTTAGAACAACCTTTTGAGCATTTAATTCGGGAATTGGGTGAACAGGATATTTAATCCGTACAGACGCGCCATGGCGCGTCTCTACATTTTTTCGGCGATTGCATTGGAATCACGCTCATTTCCTTTTGGCTCCCTCATGCCCGTAACCCCTCCGATTAGATGAACTTCACGGGTTTGTCTGTCAGGGGTTTCTGGGCTAATGCCATTTTTACATCCAGATTATTTGACTGCGACGGGAGGAAAATCTTCACTACACCAGAGCAGGTGCTAGGGTGGACTGGAATCCCGAAGCCTTCATGTTGAAACATAAATCTTTAAAAGTCTTCAACTCGACCCCACACGATACAGGTTTTCAAATGGTGTTGACTTCTATTTTCCTGAACATTTTCTGGGGTTATGAGTTCTACTTTGCCATTGGGATAAATAATATGAATCATTTCTCCACTTAAAATAGCAACGGTTAAGGGTTGGCTAGTTTCTTGATTAGCAAGGGGAAAAAAATTAAGGGTTTTCATCAAGACCTCCTAGAGGTGGGAAACCTTGTCTCTTCAGAGCAAGGAGGAAAACCGATTAGCGGCTTTAGCCGCCTAGTTATTAGATTGTCAACACCAAAATCTACTTTCGCTATATAATAGCTGTAGGCAGAGGACTAATTGATGTATCTGACTCAAAAATGTCAAATTCGTGACCTCAGTAAGCAAGAGTTCCTTGCCTTGAGAGAACTGTGTAGATTGAGTAAAAACCTTTACAATGTAGGTCTTTACTCGGTTAGACAGTTCTATTTTTCTGAGCAGAAATACTTGAGATACGAATCGAACTACCATCAATGTAAGGATAACGAGAATTACAAACTTCTCAATACCGATATTGCACAGCAAACATTGAAAGTGGTAGATCGGTCGTTCCGTTCTTTTTTTAACTTGATTAAAGCAGCAAAACAAGGATTGTATCGATTTGAGCAAATTCGTTTGCCCAAATACCTTCCAAAAGAAGGTTACTTTCCGTTGATTATGCCACGCATCAAGGTAAAAAATGGAGGGTTTGAAGTCCCTATGTCTAACGCATTCAGAAAGGAATTCGGTTCTATCCATCTTCCCTTTCCTGAACGGTTGAATGGGAAGACATTGAAAGAGGTGCGAATTCTGCCCAAATACAATGGGCGATTCTTTGAAATTGAATATGTTGTAGAAGCAGAACCCGAACCTCAAGAGGTCAACCCTGACCACGCTATTGCAATTGACTTGGGACTTGATAATCTTGCTACTTGTGTCAGTACCGTTGGGGCATCCTTTCTTTTGGATGGTAAACCACTTAAAGCCGTTAACCAATGGTTCAACAAGGAAAATGCAAGATTGCAGAGTATTAAAGATCTGCAAAAAATCAAGGGAACCACAAAACGTCAAGCTAGATTGACGCTTAACCGCAACAATTTTGTCAGAGATTATTTGAACAAATCGGCTCGATACATGATTAATTGGTGTATTGAACACAAGATTGGAACGGTAATTGTTGGCGTTAATCCCGGGATCAAACAAGAAATCAATATCGGAGCGAAAAATAATCAGAATTTTGTTCAAATTCCATACTGGAGTTTGAGACAAAAACTCAAAAACTTGTGTGAACGATATGGATTGAAATATCAGGAGCAGGAAGAATCTTATACCAGTAAGGCAAGTTTCTTGGATGGTGATGATATTCCAGTCTACAATCCTGACCCGTCCCAGAAATATCAATTCTCTGGAAAACGGGTTAAACGTGGATTGTATTGTTCTAAACAAGGACATTTGATTAATGCTGATTGTAATGGTGCTGCCAATATTGGAAAGAAAAGTAGCCACAATGGTTTTACCGGAGTGGGTAGGGGTTGTTTGACTCAGCCTTTAAGAGTGAAAATCTCTTAAGAATCCCCGTCTCTTCAGAGCGGGGAGTGTCAAGGATTAATCCTAGTAAATTTAATACAACCTCTAGCTTTCTCTATTAACCTCTGATTTTTCTTGGCAAACAGTGATATTTTGAGGGATTAATTAAGATAAATCTCAATTCCTGATGTGATTAAGATCATCGACTTCTACCGTAAAGTAGTACAGACACTGAATCTCGATAACCGTTTCTTAATTCCCTATATCCTGCTCTATCGTTCTCAATTTTTGTGAAACAACGACTTGATACGTTATTAGTAGACCTCAATTTATGTGAGTCCCGCCAACAGGCTCAACGATTAATCCGGGCGGGAGAAGTTTTGGTGAATCGACAGGTTATTGATAAACCAGGTACTGAAATCAATACAGAAGCAGAGATTCAAGTGAAACAACGAGCCCCTTTTGTCTCCAGAGGGGGAGAAAAACTGGCTAAAGCTTTGGCAGAATTTAAGATTGATGTGCGCGATCGCATTTGTCTCGATGGGGGGATTTCAACCGGAGGGTTTACTGATTGTTTATTAAAAGCAGGGGCAAAACAAGTTTATGGCGTTGATGTCGGCTATGGACAATGCGACTGGGGGATTAGAAATGATCCGCGAGTGATTTTATTTGAACGCACCAATCTGCGCTATTTAACGCCTAGTCAATTGTACTCAGAGTTAACGGTTGAAACAGATACACCTTCAGAACAATATGCAGATTTTGCTGTTGTCGATGTATCCTTTATTTCCTTAACCAAAATTCTACCTCCGTTATGGCAACTGTTAAAGCCGAATCGGGAAGTGGTACTGTTAGTAAAACCTCAATTTGAAGTGGGGAAAGAACGGGTGGGCAAAAAAGGCGTTGTCCGAGATTTTCAAGATCAAGCCCATGCTATCTTTCAAGTCGGTTGTGCCGCCCTAACCTTAGGCTGGCAATATCGAGGTTTAACTTGGTCGCCGATTCAAGGCCCTGCTGGGAATATTGAATATCTGTTATGGTTACACAGTGAAGGTCAACCCCTGCCTTCGGAAATAGCCATCGCCCAAATCACCCAATTAGCCCAGACAATCCTAGCATCTTCCTCTGCTTAACCTTAACCTCCTAAATCCGTTCAATGAATTTCTTCAAACTACTGAGGCGCATTACGGTTTATATCTTATGCGCTTTCATGTTTGTCTTCTGTGTCGTTGTCCTCGCAGGAGTGGCAATTGCAATTAAAGTTTTAGTCCTGAAACTCGCCCATAAATTTATTTACCCTATTTTTATGTTTGGCGATTTACTTCGGGGTTTAGAAATTATTGATTTACTCAATATTTTGGTATTTGCTCTTGTGGGGATGGGATTAGGATTAGCAACGGGTTTATTACCCACTCCTAATGCTCGAAAAATTAGTACATTTTTTCTAATTGTTTCAATCCCCCTGATTTTAGCGGTTCCTCAGATTGTGAAATACAATCTTTGGGTGGGGGATATTGCTCAGGATGATAATATTCCGGTTCCCCAAGCCCAAACCGTTGCTGATGACTTTTTAAAACGCAGAATTAATCGAGATGGAGTTTTTGGTTTCTATGTATATACGGGACAATTTCCGATGATTCCGACGCGACAAGTTCAGATGCAGGAATTGGAACGGTTAGAAAAACAAGTGAACTCTAAATTTGTTCGGGTGAGTGGGATTCCACCAACTTTAATTACAATTATTATGGGGGTTTGTTTTTGGGGGATTCGGGTGTTTTATTTTGCCGTTGCTGTGATTACGGCGATCGCTCATTATCGAGAAGGATTGAGAATTGTCGCTAAGTAATTTTGGATTTATCTCCAGTAAGTTCTCCCTTTCCAAAACAAACCCATTAAAATTCCCATAATTGTGATTTGAGATGTACTTAATAAAAGAACGGGCGGGAAGATGGATTTATAAATTAATAAAGTTATTAATAAACAGGGGAAAAGTACCCACAGACAAGTTGTATTTAGGAAAACTTGGGAGGGAAGAATTTCGATGAGATAAATGACTAAAGCTCCTACCCCAACGCCGACACCGAATAAAATTAATAAGTCTAAGGGTGGGGCGTATAAAATTTTGATCATTTTTCGCAAGGCTAGGGATTGAGTGATTCCCCAAATCATTAAAACTTCTGCGATCGCAACGATTAAATAAGTCAAGGTGACACTTTGCCACAAAGCCATCCAAGGCAAATTCTTAAAACGTTGTATAAATTTATTCATAGTGATTTTAATAAAAGATGTAACGGTTAACGAACTTGCCAAATTAAACGGATTTTACCAAAGGATTAACAATCCCCCATTTTTGATTATATTGAACTCACGTTAGAATTTTGGATCAGGAACTTCACAAGGTTCAGAACCCAGAGCCTTAACCCCGAAGCAAACCCAAATCTCAAACCGATCAACTTGGAGCGGAAAAACCGATGGAACCATCATCAATTAATTGTGCAGAAGCTTGTGTCAATGGCTGTGTTTTAGGGGATAAATGTCCCAATCGTGACTATATCCCAGAAACTGAAAATTTTATCAGCAATACCTCCTTAGACCAAATGTTAGAAATGGCAGAGGAGGCTGTCCGTAAGAAAAGAATGCAGCCCCCTACCTGGGTTTTACCGGATTTTCCTGAGTCATTTAAAGATTAATCAGCCCCAACAATTTAAAAGATGACCAGGGGAGTCAATGGCACTCTCAATAGGGTGTAGGGTGAACGGGTGGACACGTCTAAATCATGAAACCTTTTCTTTCCCTGTTCCCTGTTCCCTCCCTCTATAACCTTATAAAGATTAGGATATCTCCTAATTTGTGGCGTTTAATACACTCAAGGGCTTGGTTTCTCGACCAACTTACCCTATAGTAGTTTTGTTTCTGTGGTTTAAAGTTATAGAACCGTTATTCATCTACTTCCCCTATTAAAATGACAGTTAAGAATAATCTGGGGTCTACCCAAGGCAATTCTGATGCTGAAGGAAAAGCGAATCCCTGGTTGTCAGCAGATTCAGCCAATCCATTCCGTAGAAATGAACGAATAGTTAACCCTAATAATGATTCTAAAGATATGCCCCGCGAAGAATCTTGGAGTGGCGATATTATTCCCAGCAATGCTGCAAAGATCAAAGTAATTGGTGTGGGTGGCAGTGGCGGTAATGCTGTTAACCGGATGATTGACAGCCAGGTAACAGGTGTTGAGTTTTGGTCAGTGAATACCGATGCTCAAGCTTTAACTTTATCGAAAGCTCAAAAACGGTTACAAGTGGGTCAGAAATTAACTAGAGGCTTAGGGGCGGGTGGAAACCCTGCCATTGGTCAAAAAGCGGCGGAAGAATCACGGGATGAAATTCTTCATGCTTTGGAAGGGGCAGATTTAGTTTTTATTACCGCCGGATTAGGCGGTGGAACCGGAACGGGTGGAGCCCCGATTGTGGCAGAAGTCGCGAAAGAAATCGGTGCGTTAACCGTTGGGGTCGTCACTCGTCCGTTTACCTTTGAAGGACGCCGACGGATTTCTCAAGCGGATGAGGGAATTGCCGCCTTACAATCCCGTGTGGATACGTTAATTGTGATTCCCAATAATAAATTGTTATCGGTGATTAATGAACAAACCCCCGTACAGGAAGCGTTTCGCTATGCCGATGATGTCTTACGTCAAGGGGTACAGGGAATCTCAGATATTATTACGATTCCGGGTTTAGTCAACGTGGATTTCGCCGACGTCCGGGCGGTGATGGCCGATGCCGGGTCGGCTTTATTAGGCATTGGCATTGGTTCGGGCAAATCACGGGCTAGAGAAGCGGCCGTTGCTGCCATCGCCTCTCCCTTGTTAGAATCCTCCATTGATGGGGCGAAGGGGGTTGTATTTAATATTACTGGCGGTACGGATTTAACCTTACATGAGGTGAATGCGGCTGCTGAAACGATTTATGAAGTGGTTGATCCTAATGCCAATATTATCTTTGGGGCTGTGATTGATGAACGGATGCAGGGAGAAGTAAAAATCACGGTAATTGCTACTGGGTTTTCAGGAGACAATAAACAAGCTATCCCCGTAACCCGTGAAGTTAATGTACAACGGGGGAATACCATTCCGGTGATTCCGGCTCCAGGGAACCCACCCCAACCCCAAACTCCGTCTAACCCAGCCCAACCCGGATTAGATATTCCTGATTTTCTCCGTCGGCGCAAACCCCCTACTCGTTAGACCCATCAGGGGAGCACCGGAAGCCGAACACTCGGCATTTGGTACTCTCCACTTGACAACAGCCCACACTCAGCAGTTAATCGTTAACCATTAAGGTTTAGTCAGGCTGTACCCTGGCAGTGGCAATTGTGGCGCATCTCTGCCTTAAGAAGGATATATTTTTAACTGTACAACAGAGTAAACTTGATGTAACTTCTCCATTAGAGCACTCCTTAACTATCGGTAAAGGACAAAGGTTCGTCGGGCATTTTTACCCGTTTATTTACCTCTTTTAAATACCATAAACAAGAGCTAAAACAACGCCTAAAAATACCCCAATCAGTTAACCCATCCATCCATCTCGAATCGAAGCTTCTTTGCGCGAGTAATTATCGGCAAAAGCACGATGACGATGCACCACTTTTTGATCAAGATTAGGCGGTGTATTTTCCCAGGGTTCAGAGCGCGGTACATTTCTTTTGGGAGCCTCTTGTTTCTGAATCTCTTGATTAACCTCTGTGGCTTCTTCTGGAGATAAAGGAGTTGAATGTCGCAGCAAGTCTCTTTGTACCGCCGCGATCGCTTGTCGCACGGCGGTTTTGATCGAGGGGGAAAACTCTGCCTGTCCCCGTTTGAGTTGCTGCATCCAACCTTCTTTACTGGAAGCGTAAAGTGGCGGTAAACGATTGAGCGCGTAGGTTTCCACTTCAACCCGCTTAATATATTGGGAAAGTCGTGGCGGAAGAGAAGCTAATTGACGTTTGACTTCCTCAGTTACTAAGTCTTCCATTACGTTGTGATATCTGCGGTTAGAACCTATAGCCATAGTATTGACCGAGCCAGATTCGGTATTCAGTGTTGTCACGGTGATTCTCCTCTAGTTTCTAGTTTAACGATTTTGAAAGTCTGTGAGATCCTCCCGAAAAGATAGGGAATGACGGGGGACTTTATAACGGAAGGAGGAGAAAGGCATTCGGGAACAGTAACCGTTACCCCTGAACCGTAATTCGCTATAGGGGACACATTCTGAGTCTTGCGAGGTTCTGACCTCGGCAGGTTTATGGGGTGCCGGAGTTTTGGGCTTGGGTGAGGGTGATTAAATCTTCAATCTGTTTAAGATTGGGATCACCGGCTAGGTAACTAATTCCTCGATGGAGGTGTAGGCGAAACTGGGTGGCGAGGGTTTCGGGATCGGTTCCTAAGTGATCATTATGGCAACGTTGCTTGAGGGCAAGAAGTAATAAATCACACATCTGACCCCCAAAAACTTGCCATGTCATTTCAACATTACTATCGCTAGGTATGGGAACTGGGGAAGGAATTGTTGACTCTGCTAGTGAACGACACAACGCCCAACGACACAGGATATTCCAATTCTCTATTTTGGTGACTCGCTTAAGTTTCGTCAGTTGCTCCTTCGCCGTTAGGGATAGGCGAATTCGCTCTAAGGGGGGTTCCATTCTGATTCAAGAGACAATTCAGGAAATCCACAGATCTTAAATCTATATATAGAAAATTTTATACCGAAATACTGAAGAATTGTAATCTAGGTAGGGTATTTTTTTACAAAACCTTGATTTAAACTGAAGTTTTATAAAGCTCTGGTAAAGAAACATTGCAGACTCAACCTTATCTTCTTAAAAGAAATAACCGGGCTCAATGCGGGTTTGGCGTTGTTTTGGATCATATTTGAGTAAATACTCACGGGCGATCGCATCTTGTTCGCGTAAACTGTTGACTTCCTTTTCCGCAATTTCCGTATCCGTTGAGAGTAAAATAACTTGATGGCTGGCTGCGGGAAAATACCGTTCAATTAAGTTTTGACGGTGGGAGGAGTCTAAACGGCCTAATGGGGTATCAATGGCAATGGGTAAATTGCGACCGGAAACCCTCGCTAACCCCCATAAAAAAGCGATCGCTAACAGTTGTTTTTCTCCGGCTGAAAGGCGGTGTTTCTCAACAGGTTGTCCTTGGGGATCATAGAGGGATAAACTAAAATCTTCTGTTTGGATAATAACTCGATGCACTAAGTCGGATTTATGTAATAAATAACGAAAACATTCTGTTACTTCTACTTCTAATTTATTCAGTTTTTTCAAAGTTAATTTCTCTTTAAAAACCTTCAATGTACTTTGAACTTTAGCCACGCTATCAATAATATGATTAACATTTTTTCGATCAATCGTATTTTGACTATATTTTTCTAAGTCTTTTTTAGCTTTTTCATACTGAGCTTGACATTTTTTACACCGTTCTTCTGCCTCTTCAATAGCCGTTTCTAGTTTGGTTAATTCTGTTTGGGCTTGGGATACGGTTTCTAACAGTTGTTCATAGACCTCTGGAGGCGCGGCGACAGCTAATTGTCTATCCAGACTCGAAATAGCATCTTCAATACTTCTTAAGGCTTCTACCCTATCCTGAGAGGATTGAATTTGACTCGGAAGTTGATGTTCTAAAACGGTTTTTAACTGCTGGAGAACTTTATCATCCAGTCCTAAAAAAAGGGTTTCTTGATTTTCGGGATTATCGGTTAATTTGTGATAATCATCTTCTAAATATAACTTAATATTTTCTAATTGTTTTAGAGTAATATTAAGCTGTTCTAAATATTGAAATAAACGTTGATCTCGTTCTTTAATAACATCTTGAGCAACTTTTGCTTTTTGCCAATTTAACTCTTGTTCTCCTTGGGTTTTAGCTTGTAATAATAGAGGAGTAATTAACGCCAAAGGTAAATAATCTCCAGCTAATTCACAAAGATTATCTCGCTGTTGTTTAGCTTTCTCTCGTTCATGTTCTAACTGTTGTTCTAATTGACTACGTTCTCCGGCAATTTTTCCCCCTTCGAGTTTAAATTTTTCCTTAGCCGCATATAACCTTTTTTTAGCTATTCCTGCCTTTTCCTTCAAGTTTAATATGGCTTTTTCAGCATTTTCCCATTCTGATTTATAGCGGTTTAACTTGTTTTCAATTGCTTCTAAATCCGCTAATTCTTTAGAGTCTGCTAACTGTTTACGTTTGCGGTTTGCTAAAATATCTAAATCTAGGGCTAACCGTTCTGCTAATTCTAACCCTAATAAAGATTGAATAGCCTGAACTACAACAGTAGGAGGTGTGTCTAAATCTGCTAATTCTTTAACTTGTTCCCCATCAAATAAAAATAAATTAGAAATCCCAATGGGAAAAAAATCTTCTATCCGTTCATCCCAGGTTTCTAACCAAGCGGAGTCAGGCCAATCATCAATTAAAATTCCTAGAATATCTTTACCATTTTTCGGGTTTCTTGTCCAGCGACGTTTGACCCGAAATTGAACTTGCATATTTTGAACGATATGTTCAAATAACAGTTCGACACTGGTTTCTTCATGGGGTAGGGTATGTTTATTAACCGCTTGTTTGAGAAAGTCAGGATAACTTAAACTTCCCCGTGTTGAACATTGAGCCCGTTGTCCATAAAGTGCCAGTCGCATCGCATCCATTAAAGTTGTTTTCCCACCCCCATTCATACCACCGAATAACACAATAGGGCTAATAACATTATCATTAATTTGAGGACGTAAATCAATGACTTGTTTACCTCGATAGGGGCCAAAGTTTTCGACTGTTAATTCTAGGAAAATCATAATTAAAATAAGGATATGTGGAACAGGCATCTTGCCTGTCAACCTGTCAACCTGTCAACCTGTTAACCTGTTAACCTGTCAACCTGTCAACCTGTTAACCTGTTAACCTTAAGAAGGGTTTTGAAATTTCAAAGTTGCCCAACTTAACTGTTGAGGAGGGTCGGCTTTTTTGCCCTCAACAGCTTGCTTAACTTGTTCAACACTTCCGGTTTTTGCGGCTTCTTTTAAATTGCGTTCATAATGAGCATTCTCAATAGCATCCTGTTGCGGTCGAGAACTGGTTTCAAAACAGCGTTCTAAATCATCATATATTCCCGTCCGTCTCGCCATTGTTTTATACTGACGTTCAGTATCCATTAATTTTGCCATTAGTTCCATATACATCCCATCCCCTTCACTGAGTTCCTCTAAAATTTGCCATTCATCTCCACCGAGGACATGATTTCCCGCACCGATACGGGGGTCTTCAAAGGCTTCTCCCATAACTTCCTCATAAATTTTGGGTAAACTATCATCAAATTCATGTTTTTCCTCTAACCATATTCGCCGAATTTCACTCAATTCTCCTATTGTAATTAAGGTAATATCTCGATATTCTTCGGGTGCTGTTTGTCTAATTTGTTGTTGTGCTTCTAATACCCTTCTTAACCAATGTTCTCGCCATTTTTTAGTATATGGCCCCGGAATAGGTTCAACAGATATTTCACCGTTAACATTACGTTCAAACAGTTGAACTTTTCCAAATAATCGTCTAAAATCCCGTTTATCTCGATCATTGCTAGGATCTAGTTCATTACGGAGATTTAATAAGGGTTGCATCCATTCTTTAGCTTCATCATTAATAATCATTGCCTCCATTGATTTATCTTTGGTCACCAAAGTACAAACCCAACAACCAAACCGAGAACTTCCACAGCTAGGAGTAGAAGTATCTACAACCAGGGGACAATCATTATCTGCGGTTGCACCTCGATACATCGCAAATAATTCTTTATTATCCAGACCCCAAGGGTTTTCCCATTGCATTAAATACATCCAAACTTCGTCAGTTCGCCAATCTTCAATCGGAGAATAAACTAAGCAATCAGGACGACGAGGATTTGTATTTAAGCGATCGCGAACCCTTCGTTGTCGATGCTTTGCCATATTCATTGATCTTTGAATACTTTCAGTTTTGCGAGTTCCTAAAACTAAGATCGCTTCACGATTGGTTTTAAGAACTTCTTGAATAAATGAATCTGCGGGCTGTATTTTTAAGCGATCTGTACACCATCTAAATCGTTGTCTAGGAGTCGGATAACCTTTCCCAATTAAACAGACCCAAAATGTATCTTGAATGGCTGGATAAGTTAGATGTGTTTCTATGGGCATTTCTTGCTCTTTAGCTGCTAATTGCATTTGTTCTAAAGATCTTTTCACCCAAGTAGAAATTATTGGATTTTCAACCAAGGTATCATTGGTAATAACATGAATTGTTTTTGTCCGTTGTTCAACGGGTAATGCTGCAATAGAATTCCAAATAAGCTGAAGTACAGAAGTGCTGTCTTTTCCTCCACTCCATCCTATAATTAAAGGACATTGTTCTTGCAAGTATAAATCTTGGATTTCTTGAGTTAATGTTTCAACAGAATCAATAAATTGTTCAACTGTGCTTTTAGATTCAAGGTTAATTAGAGTTTCTGTCATTTTAACACCACCTCCGTTGTAATACGAAACCTTTAATTATGCTCTAAATATATTCTGACGATGCCATATTAGTGAATCAATACGAGGAAAACTTAATTCGGAATCAGGCAAAAGAATTAACTCCCCATTAAATTCTTTCATAGGTCTATTATAGGGTGAATCTTCGTCTAAATCCTGAGCAATTAGAATTTTATAATTATCATCTATTGTAAACCATCCTTGATCAAAAGCCCAATGATGATTTTTACAAAATGAAATTCCGTTTTTGATATTACTATCATAAAATTTAGAAAAGGGTTTAATATGTGCACCATCTACAAGGCTTTGGCTAAGAGAACGAGTAACCCGTAATCTACAGAAAGCGCATCTATAATCATAAAGATGTACAACAGCTTTACGAAAGAATGCCTCTCTAACAACTGACTTCTTAAGGTAAAATTTTATTTTTTTTTCATGTGTATTATTGGATTCAGAAGTTTCTTCTAAATCATCTGAACTAGAATCTTCTAAATCTTGGTTAATCTTCAATATTTCTTCTATAGCTTTTTGGCTAGAAGTAAACCAAGCATTGATTAAACTATCGATCAATTCCTTTCTACTATTTGTATCTTGAATAAAGTTAAAAAGCTCCTGATCTAAATAAGCATAATCAACATCTTTTCGGATTTTGGGAATTGTTTGGGGTCTTCCTCCGTCATATTCTGAACTAAATTGAAGATGCCAAAACTTATACTTACCATTTTTAAGATGAAAAAAGGGTAAAGCGAAATCACTACCTTTAAATGGGTCAGAAGCTAAAACATACCAATATTTTTTAAACGTATCAATCAAATCGTCAGAGATAAAAATACGATTTTCTGTAATTAAACCTTGTGAAATTGCATCAATCACAGATAATAATAAAATAGGCTGATTGAGAGCTTCACCGCCTCTTTTGTTATTTTTGTAGACTTGAATTTGAGAAAAACAATTCCTATAGTAAACTAGATTTTTGCTTTCTTGTTGTCCTCCTGTAATCATTGTTTTTCCCCTCCAGTCATTACAAATATTCCCAAAACCTTACCATTTCAGTAAAATAGGACTCAGAAAGTGGTTTTTAAAAACCTTAGTTAAATTTTTAAAAACCATTTTTAGTTACTATAGCATTTATTGACTCATTTAGCAACATATCTCTGATGGATACTGAAACCCGACTTAACTCCGAAGCCCAAGAAACAATAGCAAAACTGCTGAAACCCTATCTACAACAAGCAGATAGCCTACTGGTTCAAAAAACCCAAATGGCCGGAACCGAAACCTTTATCAGTTCTGTTACCCTAGAATGGATAGCCGCCAAAGTCGGTTTTGCGTCCCAACTCCCCTTATTTCAACCTCATTTAGACGCAACAGTTAACGTCAAACGCGACGCTGAAACCGTTGATGAAATTTTCCAACGTCCCCTCGACTGGTCACGTCAAGCCACCTTAACCCAATATCTCACTAACCATAAAGACCATAAATTCCCTGCGGTGTTAGTTGTCCTCAGTCCCGCCTGGGTCGATAACCCCAAAGCCGCTCAATGGGATAAACACGGACGGGCCATCGAGTCCGCCATCGAATTTCTCCCCCTCGACAGCCAAGGAAAACTGGGACTATTGCAGATGTCGAGTGATGTATCCGTGTTTGCTTTAGATGGACAACATCGCTTAATGGGGATACAAGGGTTAATGCAACTCCTGCGGACAGGACGTTTACAACCCTACACTAAACAGAAAAAACCCATCGGGGATGCTATTACCGTTAAAGAACTTAGCCAAAAATTCGGTATCACTCCCCAACAATTACAACAGTTATCCCAAGAAACCATCGGAGTTGAATTTATTCCCGCAGTGGTGAAGGGGGAAACTCGCGCTGAAGCTAGACAACGGGTAAGGTCTATTTTTGTTCACGTTAACTTAATGGCTGTCAAACTTAGTAAAGGACAGTTGGCACTATTGGATGAAGATGATGGGTTTTCTATTGTTACTCGTCAGGTGGCTGTTTCCCATCCTTTATTTTGCGATAAACCCGGACGCAACCCTAGAATTAATTGGGATAGTGCCACAGTCGCCTCTAAGTCAACGGTCTTAACCACCCTGCAAGCGTTAACCGATATGGGTCAACGGTATTTAACCCCCAAATTTCCCCACTGGAAAGCTGCAAAATCTGGGTTAATTCCCCGGCGACCCACCGAAGCAGAATTAGAAGCAGGTATTGAGGAGTTAAAACAATTTTTTGATGGCATGGCGAGTTTACCCAGTTATCAAAAGTTAGAACAAGGTTGGGAAACTCCAGCTTTGCGTCGGTTTAGCTTTGAGAAACCTGGAGGGGAGGGAAATTTACTGTTTCGTCCTGTGGGTCAAGTGGCGGTAGCTGCGGCGTTGGGGGTGTTGGTGTTTTATCAACAACGGTCGGTAACAGAGATTTTTGAGAAATTGCAAGAATTTGATAACGCTGGCGGCTTTAGTGGCATGGAATATCCTGACTCGCTGTGGTATGGGGTATTATATGACCCCAATAAACGCCGGGTGAGGGTAGCGGGAAAAGAGTTGGCGGCGAAGTTACTCATTTATTTATTAGGGGGAATGCAGCAACCGATGGAATGCGCTGAGTTACGCAAAGCCTTAGCGGATGCTAGGACGTTTGAGAATAAAGCCGTGAGTTTTGAGGGTCAATTTGTCAAACCCAGAGAAGTCGGTTTACCCGAAATTTTGTAGCGGTTTTCTGTGAAAAAATTTTGTTTGTTGGGGGAGGGGTTGACAAAACCCCCGGCACAAGAGACAATGTTGTAAGGGGGAGTTTGTACATACGCTTGATTAATTAGTCAATTCTTAAATTATAGTGCTACAAATTACAGTTAGGACAATTCTAAATACGGATATTTTATATTTTAAACAAGTAACTCCGTAAATATTCGCATACTTTTGAAAACCTTGATGTTCAATAAAGAAGGTTTTTTTAGGGAATTAAAAAAGCAACTATTTTGTATAAATGTCAGAAAAAGATTTAAAATAAAAAAGTAATCGTATTTATCGACTCGTTAAAATGAATACAGACAACCCTGATATTTCGGAATTAACCCAAGCCATTCGTTCCGTATTAGAACATCTTTTTAGTCAAAATTATCGCCAGCAGTGCTATCTGGGTTTAAGTTTGCAGCAAGGCAAACGCCAAATGATTCAAATTAACGTTCCAGCCCGTGATTTAGCAACCTTATTACAAGCAAAACCTTCATTAAATAATGATCCAGATTCTGGAAAAAATCGCCCGGAAGTTAAAGGTCATGCGGAAGAAATTAAAGACTATATTAAAAAACGAGTCAGCCAAGATAAACCTTGGATTATTGGAACCTTAACCGCTAATGTTGATCCTGAAAAAATTGAAATTATAGAATTAGGTCGAGGGATATGTTTTATCATTATTCCCCGAACAACAAAACTCGATATTACCGATGGTCAACATCGCAAACGGGCAATTCATGAATTAATCGAAAATATAGCTACAGCCGAATTTATTGCTGATCATGATTTTCCCATTACTTTAGTATTAGAAAGTGATTTTAATCAATGTCAAACGGATTTTCGAGACATGGCACAAACCAAACAGCTAGATAAATCTTTATTAGTTTCTTTTGGAGAGTTTTCCGGCAGAATTGGGATTACCAAACACTTAGTTGAGTCTGTATTGATCTTTAAAGAAAAAACCGAAAGAATTAAAGCAAGTCCTGCGAATAAAGACAGGTTAATTTATACAATGAATTATATTGTCCGCTTTGTCAGTTGTGTTTTTACTGATAATCCTAGTGATGAATTAACGGATTATAATGTAGATTTAGCTTCAGAACAATTAGCAAGTTGTCTAAATCAATTCTTTGAAGAATGTCCTTATACTCAACACATTGCAAAAACTCCTAAAGATGATTTAACGATTGATGAAGTCGCTATTTTTAAAGATAAATGCCTTTTAGGGGTGAGTATTGGATTAGAAATTTTAGGACGGTTGCTTCATGTAACCTATGATCAATATAGCCATACCTTTGATTTAGAAAAAGTCTCTGAATTAGCAGCCCTTGACTGGTCAAGAGAAAGTGAACTTTGGAGAGGTAATGTGATTACAATTGATCCGACTCCCAAAAAGCCAGATAATCCTTACAAAATTTCACTGAGTTCTACTAATATTAAAATAGCGGTTAATACAGCTAAAGCTCATTTAGGTTGGATTTAATCAAAAAGGTCGGTAAAAGTAACGCATTAAGTCCCCTGCCAATATCTTGATAGGCGTAACAAACTATCAACTCTTCCCTTGCTGTCGTCAGATTTCTAATTAGGCTGATGTCTAAAGAGAAGAATGCAGGGGGTTGACAAAACCCGCCGCCGAGGAGATAATATTGAAAGGGGTAATTCGTCTATACACTTGACTATTTAATCAATACGCAAAACCGTAGGGGTTTGGTCTCCAAACCCGATTCCGGTGACAAAAATTAACTGGGTAAATATTCGGAGAAGTTGAAAGGTTGGATATACTGCCGATGATCCCTAAATCCCAGGTAGAGACTAAGCATGGCTAGTCTCTACAGGAGCCTATTATTCATCAGACTCAATCTTTCCAAGAATACGACCTAACTCGCTCTTTTCATTCACCGCAATCCGGGTCGGAGAACCACTAATAATCCGTTCATAATCTCGGAAAGAATCAGTAATCAGAGGGCCGTGATCACTAATCGTATATTCTCGAATCCCTTTATCATGCCAAGATCCTCTCATCTTAAACACGTTTAAGGCACGGGACATTTCTCCGCGAATTTCCACATATTGCAACATCAAAATCGTATCCGTAATCGTTGAAATATGAGAATCCGTAATCGAATGGGAACCCATAAATTGATCCGTTGTATTCGTGAAAAAGCCTGTAATTTCCTCCTGTTTGGCATAACCCGTTACCCCGATTACAAATTGACGAAAAGCGTTATTACTCACCCCTCGTGCTAAAGCCGATAACGAATCAATCGCAATTCGAGCGGGTTTAAACTCAGAAATTTCCGATTTAATAATTTGTAAATGATCTTCTAATCCCGCAGATTCAGGATAACTACATAAAATTTTCAGTAAGCCTTTGCTTTCCATTTCTTCAAAATCAATCCCCCAGGAACTCGCATTTCTAAATAACTGAGCGCGAGATTCTTCATAAGCAAATAGCATGGCTCGTTGACCATTTTTACAGGCATCCTGTAGGAAAATACTAACTAATAAGGTTTTACCCGTACCCGTTGCTCCCGTCGCCAAAATAATTGAATCTTTGAAGAACCCACCCCCACACATCAGATCGAGGGTGGGATTTCCCGAAGAAACCCGGGCATTGGAAGAGCGTTGAGTCAGGCGCATCGCCCCCAGAGGAAAGATCCCAATCCCATTATTAGTAATCGTAAACGGATATTCCCCCTTCATGTGGGTTGTCCCCCGCAATTTGAGAATTTCCGCCGTCCGTCGTCGCCGTTCTCCCTCTAAAACGTTCCGAAAGATAACCACATTATCGGAAACAAATTCTTCCACCCCAAATCGCGCCACCGGGCCATATTCTGCCTCCCGTTCCGTTGTCATAATCGTGGTCGCTCCCACCTGTTTCAATCGCGCCACCAGGCGGAAAATCTCTCGTCTAACCACTCCTGCGGCTTCATATTGTTGGAAAACAGCCGTTACCGAATCAATCGAAACCCGTCGAGCTTTATATTTACGAATAGCATATTGAATCCGCTCAATTAAAGCTGATAGGTCAAAATTTCCTACAATATCTTGCCCCTCTGGGTCAGGAGAAGCATCTAAAATAAATAACTTTCCTTCATCAATAAATTGTTGGAGATCCCATCCAAAACTAGAAGCATTTTTAATAATATCTGTAGGTGATTCTTCAAACGTGACGAAGATCCCAGGTTCATCAAAATAGGTAATTCCATTGTAGAGAAACTGAACCGCAAACAAGGTTTTTCCGGTTCCTGATGTCCCGCTCACTAACGTTGTTCTGGCAATGGGCATTCCGCCATGACTAATATCATCAAAACCTTCAATCATGGTGCGGATTTTCTGCACCCCTATCAGTTTACGTCCATTGCTTTTGGTTTCCTGAGAACTTTCACTCATAATTTTTATCTTAAAGGATAGGGCTCTGATCGATGAACCTGTGAGACTTTTGCTACATTTACCACAAAATCTGGAACAGTAGGGGATCAAGTCATCATTCTCAACCAAGAGTTCCCAGCAGTTGGTAAGGGTGGATCAGAATTGACGGACATCAGTAATCTATTTTACCTTGTCCTTACCCTCCAGAATCGATTTTAAGTCCAGATTTACTCATCCATTAGTTCTTCATAGAGAAGATCGAGTCCAATTAAGACTTTTTCTCGATCTGAGAGATCCCCAATAATTTTCCGCACCGGAGGAGGCAAGATTTTAGACAGGGTAGGAGTCGCTAAAATTTTATCTTCCTCTGCCAGTTGCGGATTTTTGAGAACGTCAATGACTTTTAAGGCATAAACCCCTTGAAATTCCTGTTCTAAGATGTCTTTAAGGGTTTTCAATGCTCGGACTGAGTTGGGAGTATTCCCCGCCACATACAGTTTGAGGACATAGGTTTTTTTAAGAGGACTCATAGATGTTGATTGACCGGTGTTAGATGGGGTAGGAAAAACTTATTTTATCGTTAAAGATCAAGGTTCAATTACTATTTCTAGGAATCTCTAGGAATTGATCGGCGATACATTTCACATAAATGGGCAATGGTGTCAATTAAAGTTAAGCGGTAGTCTAATAAAACATCTTCGCTTCTTCCTTCTAATTTAAGCTGTTTAGAAAAATTATCCATTAACTCCATGTGAATTTCCACAATTCGGGTGACAGGAACATCAGCAAAAAAAGCCAAATTTACATATTCATCAATTTTATTATTCAAACTTTGATCGGCTGAAAAATAACTGAGAACAATTTGGCGATATTTGGTCTTGAGTTGATCAATAAATTCCTGCCGTTCAGCAGGGGCCATATTACGAATAAAATTTTGGGGGCTTCTTTTATAGTACACACCCAAGTATCCTAAACGCTCATGGAGTTTACTCACTAGGCGACGTTGTTGACGAATGATAAAATTCGTTAGCTCTGTCGGTGCGTCACCACTGGCAGATTGTTCGGTGAGGCGAGTTGTAATCGCATTGGTAATAAATTGACTAATCGCTTTATCAATATAAGCGGGAATCTGATTGAGTTGATTGTCCCCGATTCGTACCTCGGTACACTGGTAGAAATAAGGTGAGGATACTCCCTGTAATGGAGTTTCATCTGAAGAATCTGATAGGGTCGTTAAACGCTCTATCAGTTGGGGTTGTGCTGTGATAATCACCGCAGGTACAGAAATAGACTGATTGTGGAGATATTGGCTCAGAGCCAGCAAATCGGAATTATCCTCAAGAACGATACAATCGAGTTGCTGTCTTTCTTGAGCCATGAATTGGACAAAGGCTTCAACAGACTGAATCTGCACTGCTGTATAACTATCATTCTGTAAATGGGACATGACAATATTAGCCAGTCCCACAGTCGGCACAAAAACACCGATGGATAGCTGTGGACGCCACACAGTTGGGGAGGTTGGGACTAAGTTTTCACCGAACAAATCAGTCAGAGCCAATTGCTCCATTACTAAGATTGTTTAATCCTATATAATATTTAATCACGAATTGTAACTATTTTTTAACGATTCCCTAGAAAAATCCTACTTCTGAGATCAAGAAACGGTTTTCACCTCCCGGTGAGTCAAAGGTTGATAAAATTTGGCCGCGATGGGTTTAATCCGAGTTAACGCTAAATTTTCTGTAACATGATCTACGGTTTTCATTCCCACTAAAGCCGTCAATAAGCGGGGACAGGAACGGGTAAACTGAAGGGCCTGTAGGGTCGGGGTTAAGGAAGTCTGATGGAGTCCCTGTTGCAGGACGTCTGGAATGTGACCAATGGCTTTTGTTTGGCCAAGGGAGGCACTAGAAATCACTGATAATCCTAAACGATGGGCAGCCTCTAAAGTCGGAAGCCATGTCCGTTTAACGTGCTGAGTCGGTTCAACCAAGGCCTCTAGCATTGTTGCATTAATCGGTAACTGAATAAATTTGAAATGATCCTGGCCTTCAGAGGTGACTTGACTTGCTAATGCTTTAGCCTTGGCTAAATCTAAATAGTTGAATGCGGTGGGTGGCACTCGCAGGCCATCCCAAGTGGCTAACCCATAGGCACTAATTTTGCCTTGGCTGACGGCTTTTTCTAATACTTCAAAGGCAAGTTGGAGACGGTGATAAAAAATTTCTGGTGAGACTTCCGAAAGTTGCATTTCCGGGTTATGGAGATAATAAATATCAATGGTTTCTACCCCTAAATTATCTAAACTTCGTTCCAGTTGATCCCAAATATATTCCGGGTGTAAACAGTGGCATTCGGCAACTAAATCCTGGGGTTCAATGGAAAATTTACGGTTTTCAATATATCGAGAATAAAACCAACTAATGCGCTCATCATCAGGAATAAACCCTGCTTTTGTACAAATTACTAATTCATCCCTGGATATGGTTTCATCCCGGATTAAAGCCAATAACGCATCACTAACGCTCCATTCAGCGTGCATATAGCGATAATTAATTGCCGTATCAATCAAGTTAATTCCATTTTCAACTGACTCGATAATGGCATCAGTAACGAGATCATCGGTATGAGAGTCCGGCACACCTAAATAAGTGCCAATCCCAATTGAACTAACAACCCAATCATTAGCTTGTCGAAAATGAGCCGCTACACAGTCTTGCTGATGTCGGTCTCGATATCTTTGGGTTCCTGCTAAAGTCGCTTTCCCTAAAATTTTCATACGGTTCTAGGTTGAATAAAAGCTTGAAACTTGGGTTATATTCTCTATTTTAAACGTTTCCTTTCGGTCTTCTCGTTTTATTACTATTTTGTTACTCATGAAGATAAAATCCTTCAATTCGGCACCCATCCCTTGTGAGGGAGTGAAACCTTAATCGAAAAACACCCCAACGCCTCAATTCTTAATTCTTCATTCTTAATTCCCCCTATCCTCGTCAGTACAAGAGATGATGGAAGATCAAGGGCGATTTCCAATGCCCCTGTCGTTAGTAGAGAAGGTTGTTTCTATGCCATCCTTGAGATATGCCTATTTTCCCGGCTGTGTTGCCCAAGGAGCTTGTCGAGAACTGTATCAGTCTACGCAAGTCCTCGCCCAAACTTTAGGCATTGAACTCATTGAACTGAAAAAGGCATCCTGCTGTGGTTCGGGAACCTTTAAAGAAGATTCTCGGCTCTTAGAGGATACCGTCAATGCCCGTAATATTGCTTTAGCAGAAGAATTAAATTTACCTTTACTCACCCATTGCAGTACCTGTCAAGGGGTGATTGGTCACGTTGATGAACGGTTAAAGGACTTTCAAAATACAGATCCGGCTTATATTGAAAAGGTGAATGGATTACTCAGTAAAGAGGGATGTTCCCCCTATCAGGGGACAACGGAAGTTAAACACCTGCTTTGGGCCTTAGTCGCCGATTATGGTTTAGCCGAAATTCAACAAAGAGTCAAACGCACACTCTCCGGTTTGAAGTGTGCTGCCTTTTATGGCTGTTACCTCTTACGCGCTCAAACCCATCTCCCCTATGATGACCCCCATCAACCGGAATCTATGGAAAATTTGTTTCGGGCGGTTGGGGCGACTCCTGTTTATTATCGGGGTAGAACCCAATGTTGCGGTTGGCCTTTGTCGAGTTACGCCACAGAATCAGCTTTTCAAATGGCCGGAAAACAAATTCAAGATGCCATTGACAACGGTGCAGATTGTTTGGTCACACCTTGTCCCCTCTGTCATCTTAATTTAGATTCCCGCCAACCGGAAGTGGAAAAAGTCATCGGTCGTCCCTTGGGTTTACCCGTTCTCCATCTTCCCCAATTAGTGGCCCTTGCCCTGGGTATCGACCCTAAACAACTGGGTTTAGACCGCCATGTTGTCTCCACCCAGTCGGTTTTAGAGAAAATTCGGTGAGGGCTATTTCCCTCTGAGGGTCAAGGGTCAAGGGCCAATAGTCAACCAAAGTATTACATTGTTTAAAGTTTTATCGCCTTATGTGTATTGGACGTGAAACACTGGGGTATTGTGATGGAATATATGGGATGATTCCGCTCATAGAAAAATAGCCACGATGGTTTTACCAAAGTGGGTACTAGCTGGTTGGCATCGTCTTTAGGAGTAAAACTCTTTTAAGAATCCCTCGAAGTTAATTCGCAGGAGTGTCAAGTTAAGCTGGACTTCTAACCTGTATTCAGGGCAGAACTTGTAACATTTTGATATCTACTGGAGAAATCATTCAATGTCTCATTCAGTCAAAATTTACGATACCTGTATCGGCTGTACCCAATGCGTTCGCGCTTGTCCCACTGACGTCCTTGAGATGGTTCCTTGGGATGGCTGCAAAGCGGGTCAGGTTGCTTCTTCGCCCCGCACCGAAGACTGTGTAGGTTGCAAACGGTGTGAAACAGCTTGTCCGACAGACTTTTTAAGTATTCGGGTTTATCTCGGTGCTGAAACAACTCGTAGCATGGGTCTAGCTTACTAAACTCTGCCCAAAACCGGGTGTTTTTATCAATTCTAACTCCTGACTTCCACCGGGAAGATTCCAGGGAGTTCAATCTTCACAGAGGGCGGAATTTACCCCCTCTTTTTTCTTTTTTTATGAATTCTAATTCTAGTTTAGACGCCATTTCTCGTTTTTTTAACTTTCAAGAACTCCAGACTAATTTTAGGATTGAAATTTTAGCCGGAGTCACAACTTTTGTAACGATGGCTTATATTTTAGTCGTTAATCCTGCTATTTTATCTAATGCTATTTTTCTCCAAACATCGGGGGATTTATTTGGAGAATTAGTCATCGCAACGGCGTTAGCTTCTGCTTTAGCAACGTTAGTTATGGGGTTATATGCTAAATATCCTTTTGCATTAGCACCGGGAATGGGATTAAATGCCTATTTTGCCTTTTCTGTGGTCTTAGGATTAGGTATTCCTTGGCGAGTCGCTTTAGCTGCTATTTTAATTGAAGGCTTAATTTTTATTGCTTTAACCCTGAGTCAATTTAGAACTCAAATTGTCACTGCTATTCCTGAAGGTATTAAACACGCCGTCGCCGCCGGAATTGGTTTATTTATTGCCTATATTGCTTTAACAGGTGCAAAAATTATTGTCACGGATGCAGCTACAACTACAACATTAGGGAACTTAAATGACCCGACTGTATTAATTACAATGGCTGGAATTTTAATCACGGCGGCTTTAATGGCTCGTCGAGTTACCGGAGCTTTATTATTAGGAATTTTAGCGACAGCCGGGTTAGGATGGATTTTAGGAATCGCCCCCTGGCCTAAAGGAATTATCGGTTTACCTCAATTACCTGTTGATTTATTCGGTCAAGGAATTATGGGGTTAAAAGAAGTTTTACAAGTGAATTTTTTACAGATTTTTACGATTACTTTTGTCTTTTTCTTTGTGGATTTATTTGATACGGTGGGAACCCTAACGGGATTAGGAATGAAAGCAGGTTATATTAACGAACAGGGGGAATTTCCGCGTGTTACAGAAGCGTTTATGGCTGATGCAGTAGGAACAACTACGGGGGCAATTTTTGGCACGTCTACGGTAACAACTTATATTGAATCTGCATCGGGAATTTCTGAAGGCGGAAGAAGTGGATTAACGGCTGTTGTTGTAGCTATTTTATTCATAATTTCAATATTTTTTATTCCCCTATTATCCGCAATTCCTAGTTTTGCAACGGCACCGACTTTAATTATTGTCGGGGTGTTAATGATGGGAAGTGTACGATATATTCATTGGGATGACCCCGCAGAATCAATTCCGGCATTTCTCACGATTTTTATCATGCCCTTAAGTTATTCCATTGCAGACGGTTTAGGAGTTGGTTTAATTACTTATCCCCTAATTAAATCCTTTCAAGGCAAGTTCCACGAAACCAATATAGCAATGTGGATTTTAGCAATTATTTTTATTTTAAAGTTTGTTTTTGTGGGAAAATAAGCCGGGGATATAAGGTTAAAGTTTTATCTGTCACAATTTCAACCAAATACTTAAACCCCAAACTGATAACTGAGTACGGGCGGGGGAACCCCGCCCCTACAACTGATAACTGATAACTGATAACTGATAACTGATAACTGATTTTCAAGATTTCCCCCCAATATATTTTAATTTCCATAAACAACCGGACATAAAATTAGTCAAAACATGGGCAATAATTGGAACTAATAAATTACCCGTTGCGATCGCACTATACCCCAACAGAAACCCGACAATAATTGCCCAAATTACATAGGGCCATTGTTGAGAACCGCTAAAATGTAAAACCCCAAAAGCAATACTTGAAACCACTAATGCTAAAGGCGTTAATCCCAAATCCGATAACATTACCCCTCGGAATAATAATTCCTCACTGAGTCCGGGTAATAAACCTAACCAAATTAAATCCGGCCATAATAAAGGACTCAGGACTAATTTTAAATAAATATTCGCACTGCGACTATAAGCCGGCCAGATACGATACAGGATAAAACTGGCAATTGTAATGATTAACCCGACACCTAAACCCCACCCTAAACTAATTGCAGAAAAAGTCACAGGTAAAAGGGTCACACGACTCAAATGTAACCAAGCTTTAGCGATCGCTAATAAGACAATAGCGGTTCCCCCCATCGCTACTAAAACTTGAGTTCGGGTTAAAGGTTCGAGTTCAAAATTGTTCGGTGTTTTTTGTTCTACCACGCTAGTTAAAAATCAATAATATTTAAGTTGCCTTAAGGATAATAAATTCGGACGCAAGGCGTTTGGATCAACTCCCGCTTTATGCGCCACTAAAATTCCTAAAGCCTCTAAATAAGAGTTTACCTGTACGGCTTGAATTCCTAACCGTTCTGGGGTGACTTGCATTCGGGTTTTATTTTCCCCAACGGTAATAATTTGAGGGGTAGAGACGTGCCATGGCGCGTCTCTTGGTGCGTCTCTTGGCGCGTCTCTACGGCTCAAACTCAGGATAGCAGACCCTCCACAAGCTGTTGCGGGAACCACCACCGCATCCACTTGATCCGCCCAAATTGTCCCAGAAGTGGCAGAAGTTACGAACTGGGGGGCGCGACTTAACCCGACTAATACACAGGGGAGAAAGGTATATCCCAGTTCCTCCGCCGCCGAACGAGGGGATAATTCAGGATCAAGGGGGAGAGGAGAAAGGGCTGGAGCATGGGCACAGGGAATTTGAAAGGTGCGGACAATTAAATGGCTGATCACTGCTTCTGCTCCCGCTAAGGGATCAACGCCCTGTCCATGACGATAGGCTTCTAAAACACTACTATTTTCGGCTTCGGGAAAACGGGCGACAACAGCAATGGCCTCCGCTTTGGCTTCTGTAATTAACCGCTCTGCGCCTCGTAACAAACTGTCCGGGTTGCCAATAGTTCCCCAGGAAGCACCGGACTCGGAGGTTCTCAGTTCCACATTCAGAGGCGCATCTGTCATTACATAGTCTGTTAAGCTTAAGCCTAATGTGGCTCTAGCTGCGTCAGCCACTTGTAAATGTCTGAGCCGTAATTCCGGTTCAATGGCTTGATCTAAAAGTAACCCGACTCGGTTTTGATGAACAGCTTGAAGTCCCCAAGTTCCCGCCGCAAACTGATCCAAAGCATATCCTTCCACATACAAACTATTGGGTATGGGCCAATAAAGTTGAGCACCATTGAGAACGTTGGGATGGGTAATTAAGGTATCTGCAACTTGAGCCATCGCCCTAGCAACGGGTAAACCATCCCCTGCATACCCTCCAATGGCCGCACCGATGCCTGTTGGGATGATTAAAATAACGGTATAAGGACGAGGCATGATCAGATGTTGTAGGGTTTAGGATGTTGGGTCTGTCGAAACCTATTTTAAGGGATTAACAATCGCTGTGTTACCAACAAACTTTATTTAGGGGGTTTGGTTGCAGAATGAAAAATTGTGTTATAATAGTCAATGACCTGGACTTATGCGATTGGAACGCCCAAACCTTGTCAGAACCGGAAGGTGGCAGCAATACGGGATGCTTCTGATAGGCGTAAACTCCGGGTCACTTTTTTTACACGATTTTATGGAATCTGTAATTAGTAATATTTGTTTTAGAAAGCTGGAGTAGTTATGCCGGGTTTCGGAGATCTTTTCCAAAAAGCCGTTTACTTGGGGGTGGGTTTAGCCTCCTATGCTGGCGAAAAAGCCAGTAAAACCCTAGCAGAATTACGCACGGATGCCCAGAAATTAGCCGATGAACTCGTGAAACGGGGCGAAATGACAACGGAAGAAGCCCGTCGTTTTGTGGAAGATACAATTCAGCAAGTTCAACAACCGCCAACTGAACCGCCGCTTTCATCTCCTAAGCCTGAACCCCGTCGCATTGAAATTTTAGATGATGAGGAATCCCCTCCCGTCGATGAAGGGGTGGAAAAGTTAAGAAAACAGGTGCAAGATTTACAAGACGAATTGCGACGCTTACAGCAATAGTCAAGGGATAATCAAGCTCACCCCTACATAAAAATCTTACTGAATGGTTAATTCATTCGCGCTATACTAGAAATATAGTATAGCTATTTTTTGCTATATTTTATAATTTTATTCAGACAACTGGTTAATCAGTCTCATGGAAGAGTGGTCAAAAAGTATTGTAGAAGCACTAGAAACAGCAGTTTCAGACATGGAGAAATTTTTTGCAGACGTGACTGAAGAAATTAACGAAATGTTTAACGAACTCACCAAGATCTCGGAAGAAATTACCGATGAGGTACAAAATAAAATTCTTCCTGAACTTGATGAATGTATGAATGAGATCTTTGAACCCATTCTCGATATTTATTTTGATCTGGATTCAGGTCTGGATTTAGGTTTAGATCATGAGGGAGAACATTTTGATCCCTTTGTCACTTATGTTCAACCCACAGAAACAGAACAACCCGCCTGTCGAGGATGCAAACATTATCACGGACAAGTTTATGGGGGAAATTTATTAGTTTGTGGAATGCACCCAACGGGAGCCGAAGGTGAAACTTGTTCTGATTGGGAAGGGGAATAGGGAATTTAGTTAATAAATTAACCGTTAATTATTAACTCTTACACTGATAACTGTTAACTGATAACTGATAACTGATGACTGATGACTGATAACTGATGACTGATAACTGATGACTGATAACTGTATTCCTCAAATTCCAGCCTCATTGCATCTACGAGCCTATCAACAGCAAGCGGTTAATAACTGGTTTGTTAATCGGGGACGGGGAACCTTAAAAATGGCAACGGGAAGCGGTAAAACCATTACAGCTTTAGCGATCGCCACAGAATTATATCAGAAAATTGGTTTACAAGCATTAATTATTGTTTGTCCCTATCGCCATTTAGTAACTCAATGGGCAAAAGAGGCAGAAAAATTTAATTTAAATCCAATTTTAGCTTTTGAAAGTGTCAGGTATTGGCAAAAACAATTATCTACAGAATTATATCAATTAAGAGCCGGACATCAAACTTTTATAACGGTTATTACGACTAATTCTACCTTAATTTCTGAAGGATTTCAATCTCAAGTTCGTTATTTTCCTGAAAAAACGTTAATCGTGGGAGATGAAGCTCATAATTTAGGAAGTCCTCGCTTAGGAGAAAGTTTACCGCGAAATATTGGCTTACGATTAGCCCTTTCTGCCACTCCTGAACGACATTTTGATGACAATGGAACAGAGGCAATTCTTAACTATTTTGGCCCTGTTTTACAACCGGAATTAACCTTGGCAGAAGCCATTCGTCAAGGCGCATTAGTTCGCTATTTATATTATCCAATTTTAGTCGAATTAACAGAAGCAGAAAGTCGAGCTTATCATCGGTTAACGACTCGCATCGGTTGGGCGTTAATGGAGGACGAGAAAAACTGGGAAAACAATGAAACCGTTACAGCTTTATTAATTCAAAGATCTCGATTAATTGCATCAGCAACCAATAAATTAGATGCGTTACGCCAGTTAATGAAAACACGATTAAATACAACTCATACTTTATTTTATTGTGGAGATGGAAGTATAGAAACCTTAGAAGATTATTCCCCACGACAATTAGAAGCCACTGTGGAATTATTAGGGTCAGAATTAGGCTATCGGGTGAATACTTATACCGCAGAAACCCCTTTAAGTGAACGGGAAAAATTACGTCAACAATTTGAACAAGGAGAATTACAAGGATTAGTAGCAATTCGGTGTTTAGATGAAGGCGTTGATATTCCCGCCATTCAAAATGCTGTGATTTTAGCCAGTAGTTGTAATCCTCGACAATTTATTCAACGACGGGGAAGAATTTTAAGACCCCATCCGGGGAAAGAACGAGCCACGTTATTTGATATGATTGTTTTACCTCCAGATTTAGATCGAAATACCTTAGAAGTTGAACGCAATTTATTAAGAAAAGAGTTAAAACGGTTTTTAGAATTTGCCAATTTAGCCGATAATGCCGGGGAAGCCAGATTAAAATTACTTCAGTTACAAAAACGATATGGGTTATTAGATTTATAGCAACCCCTGGCTTTCATCCTAACTTAAGTGAAATAATGGCATCACTAACTTTTATCATCAGTATCATCGGATCGATCTCTGAGGCAGCAAACCCATACTTCTGATAAAAGAGCTTTGCCTCTTCCGAGATAGCATGGACGAGAATTGCTCGTATTCCCGCAATTTCAGCCGCTTGTAGCGTGCGAAGAATCGCATCTCGTAGCATAGCACGCCCGATACCTTGGTTTTGCCACTGGCGATCAACGGCCAATCTTCCGATCACCATAACCGGAATTGGATCGGGCATATTACGCCGAACTCGTCCTGTAGCAATAGTTTGAGCTACTGCGCTGTTGGCAAGACAGTAGTATGCAACGACGACTGCACCCACAGAAAGAACATAAGTGCGGGAAGCCCCTTCTAACTCATTTTTCCAAGCACGACGCTTGAGCCAGTCATCTAACTGACTGTTACCCGAATCAAAGTTGCCAATTTGATGTGACGGATTTAGTTTTTCAGGAGGGCTGAGTTTGTCTCGATCTCGATCTAATCCCACGGCGATTTAGTGGTTAATAATGCCTTTAATTTCTCATTTTGCATAGGTGGCGCATCTAACAGATCCACGAATTTCTGAAATTTACCCTCATCTAGCTCAAAAAAACGGCGACTTAAAATCACATCTTGGGCTTTTTGGTAAGCTGTTTGAAGCATGAACTCTGATCGGCTTTTGCCTTGTATTTTAGCAGCTTGATCGATAAAATCCCGTTGACTCTGCTTGGCTCGGATATTGATTGTTACCTCGCGGGTTGGGTTGACTGACTCTTGAGATTCTGACTCACACATAACCGATACCTCTGTGAGAGCTAAACTAAATTGCCGATTGCTTGATTCCAGATTAACAGCTTTGTATACACATTGTCAATACATTTTCAACCTCTAATAGTCATTAGGTGACCAGCTCGATATTTTATCTTAACAACAAGCAAAGATAAATTTTTGTTAAGACTAATCAACTCTTGTCGTTTAAAACTCAGCTTTGTCGCACTCTTTTGTCGATTTCAGATTAAAATGATCACAATTGCCATTTTACGCCCATTAAAATGTTTAAATATTCTGAAAGTATTATTACCACTATTGCTAATGTTTTCTCTGAAAAAAAGTCTACCTACGGAGATAACATTAATCCGAAAGAAGCTCAAGATCCAATTACCAATGCTTCCCCGGAAGTTCGAGAAATTATTGAACGAGTTTTACAAGCCGAACGAGATAAATTATATATGAAAAATCCCCGTAATATTAATGATGATATTCTCAAAATTATTAAGGATGTGGTGCAATGAGATTAATTTCAATTCAACTCTGCAATTTTCGGCAATTTTATGGGAAAACCCCAGAAATTATTTTGGGTTATGGAGAGAGAAATACAACGGTTATTCATGGTAATAATGGAGCCGGAAAAACCACATTAATGAATGCGTTTACTTGGGTTTTGTATGAAAAGTTTAGTGCCGCCTTTGCCATTTCTGAACATTTAGTCAATAAACGAGCATTAAATGAATCTGAACCCGGAAAAGGGGTAGGATGTTGGGTAGAATTAATCTTTGAACATGATCATAAACGATATTTAGTCAAACGGATTTGTCGAGCGTATAAAAATGGTAGTGAGATTGAACAAACAGCCAGTCAATTATATATGCAAGTGGCGGGAGATGATGGACGCTGGGGAATGCCGCCTCACCCTCCAGAGGAAATTATTAATCGAATTTTACCGTTAAGTTTACATCAATATTTCTTTTTTGATGGAGAGAGAATTGAGCAGATTGTTAGAGATGAACGTAAAGTAGAAATTGCGGATGCAACAAAAGAGTTATTAGGCGTTGAAGTCTTAAATCGAGCTATTAAACATTTAGGGGAAGCCAAAAAATCCTTAGAAACAGATTTAGGAATGATTGGAAATCCTGAAACCAAAAAATATTTACACGAAAAGAAAAAAGCGGAACAGGAAATTGAACGTTTGTTACAAAGACAGACTGAAATTACCCAAGAGTTAGACCACCAAAAGCTGGTCAAATCAACCTTGAGTGAGAGATTAATGGAGTTAAGTGGTGCGGCTGAATTACAACAATTACGGAATGAATTAGACCTAAAAAAACAATTACTCCGAGAACAACTCCATCAAGGTCATGTTGCTATTAATCGAGGAATTTCAACCAAAGGCTATACGGTTTTAATTCCCGAATTAACGGCAGAATTTAGAACAATATTTTCTCAAATGCGAGAACGGGGGGAGTTGAATACCGGAATTACCAAACAGTTTTTGCAGAGTTTATTAGCGGAAAAAAAATGTATTTGTGGGGCTGAATTAATTCCTGGAAATACGGGATGTGGACAAGTTGAACATTGGTTAAATCAAGCGGGAACGGCTGATATTGATGAAACAGCAATTCGGTTAAGTAGCCAAGTCGATGAATTAGATAAACAAGCCACTGAATTTTGGGACGAAATTAATCGCCAACAACTGAATATTCAAACTTATCGAGAAGAATTACAACGGATTGAAAATGAACTCGATAGTATTACCAATAAACTGAGAAAGTTTCCTGATGAGAATATTCAAGAGTTACAAAAACGGTTAGATGAAATTGAACTCAAAATTAGTGAGTTAAATCGAGAAACAGGTTCAAATCAACAACAAATTGAGAATTTTAAAGCAACGGTTGAGAGTTTGTCTCGACAAGTTGATAAACAACAAATGAATGAAATTAAACAAGTGTTAATGCAGCGAAGAATTGCAGCAACTCAGGATGCAATCTTACGTTTAACTCAAGTTAAAGACCGTTTAGACCAACAATTTCGCTGTCAGTTAGAAAAGCGAGTGCAAAAATTATTTAGTCAAATTTCTTTTACGCCTTATTTACCCAAATTAACGGAAAAATATGAATTAAAATTAGTGGAGACTACCGCCGGAGAGGAAGCAGAAGTTGCGGCTTCAACGGGGGAAAATCAGATTTTAAGTTTATCGTTTATTGGGGGAATTATTGATGGGGTGAGAGAATGGAGTCAAAAAAATACCTTAATGGGCCCTGATAGTAGTACCTTTCCCATTGTTATGGACTCGCCTTTTGGTAGTTTAGATGAAATTTATCGGCGACAAATTGCAAATATTATTCCACAATTAGCCAATCAATTAATTGTTTTAGTCACCAAAACCCAATGGCGGGGAGAAGTCGCAGAAGAAATGGAAAAACGCATCGGACGGGAATATATTCTATCCTACAATTCTCCTAAACCTGATTGTGAGGAAGATTGGATAGAATTAGGAGGACAGCGTTATCCTTTAGTGCATCAAAGTTCCAATGAGTTTGAATATACGGAAATTTTAGAAGTGGAATATGACTTTTAAAGGAATAAAAAATACTCAATAGGAGTTAGGAATATGGTAAGGGGATTATATCACACCACTGGTATTAATCCCTTAGTTCCTACTATTCCCTATTCCCTGTTCCCTCTTTGACCCTAGGGATTGTTTTGCCAGATCTACTTATTATATAAGATAATTTTATTATTTTCTAAACGAAAAATATAATTCTTTCCAGAATATACGTTATACCTTTTCTCCTGAATTCCTGGTACATTAATATTTTCATCAATTACTACAACTCTAGTAGAACGGTTTGAACCTTTTAGAGTCCAAATCCATGTTTCATTATTGGGAAGGTATTGATCTTGTGTAGTTCCAAAATCGTAGTATATACCAATTCCTGTAGTGTTTTCTAATGAAACTTTATCACTACAGACATTTTCTTGACTTAAATTGAACCCTTGAGGACTACAAGGAGCGGCATTAGGTTCACTTAAGTTAAACCCATCATCTGCTAGAGCTTTTTGAATATTTATTTCAACACTAGAATAAGTGATAACACTAAAATAAGTTAGTAAAGTCAAAATAATTTTTTTTGACTTTTTGGAAATTGGGGCTTTATTAATACAAAATTTACCACTTGACATTTTGGTGAATCCTATATTTAAATACTTAGCACTTAGTATTTTAACACTTCTGCTCGCTTTTGTCTAGGGTAAATTGTACTTATTTTTTATGATATATCCCTTTGACGTTAAAACGTTTACAAAATTTTATACTCAAGCTTTCATCCTAGGGTTACGCTTAAAAATCCGCAGTTGCAATGAGAGAGAAATGGACTATTTAACAGAGTGGACAGAAAGTGGCGTTGATGAAGAACTAACCCAACTTAACGTGATTCCTCTGGATGGGTATCGTCCGTTAGATTATCTTCTCTATGCTGATACCCTTCCGCGATTAAATACGGGTCGTTTATCAGAACCTATTCTTAACCGCTATAAACATCTTTATGATGGAGGTTGGTGGTGTTCTGGGATTGATATTTTGACTGGAAACCCTGATTTATGGGGATGTTTTAAACCGATTAAGCCTCGTTTAACCTCAGATCAAAGTAAATGTATTAAATATGAACATCCTCCTAATACACCTATGGGAATTTTTGCCCTTAGAATTTCTCGCAAAATATGGGAGAGAATTGCAAAAAAATATAACGTTAAAATCAATCCTGATGATCTCCAACCCCATCAACCGGATTTAGGATTCTGGCGTTGGGTAATTCATCATCCTGAACTACCTTTATGTATTACTGAAGGAGCTAAGAAAGCCGGTGCATTACTAACAGCCGGATATATTGCGATCGCCCTTCCTGGGATTCATAGTGGCTACCGAGTTCCCCGTGATCAATATGGAAATAGAATTGCTAAACCTGCTTTAATTCAGCAGTTGCAGCAGTTTGTGAATAAAAATCGGAAGATTTATATGGTCTTTGATCAAGATAGTAAACCAAAAACAATTAAAGCCGTTAATTCAGCCATTCAGCAAACGGGATACTTATTAAAAGAGGCGGGATGTTCAGTTTATGTTGTCAATTGGAATCCTCAGTTGGGTAAAGGAGTTGATGACTTAATTGCAGAACAAGGACAAACAGTATTTGATCAGGTGTATGAAACAGCAACTCCCTTAGAAACCTGGAAAGCATTGTCTTATAATCGTTTAACTTATTCCCCAAATATTAGCCTCAATAGTCGCTATCTATCCGATATAAAAATACCTCAAACTGCTAAACTTATCGCCATCAAATCTCCTAAAGGAACCGGAAAGACAAAAATATTAGAAACCCTAGTTCAAGATGCACTTGAAAAAAAACAATGGGTTTTAGTGATTGGTCATCGAATTCGACTCATTGAAGCGTTATGTCAACGGTTTGCATTACAATACATGAAATCTGCCGTTGAAACCCCTGATTCTGCTTTTGGGTATGGATTATGTATTGATTCATTACATCCTAATTCTAGCGTTAAATTTGAAGCCAAAGACTGGTCAAATGGACTGATTATTTTAGATGAAGTTGAACAAGTATTATGGCATGGATTGAACTCAGAAACCTGCCAAAATCATCGAGTTTCTATTCTAAAATCCTTCAAAACTCTCCTGCAAAATGTCTTGGGAGGAAACGGTCAAGTGGTGATTTCTGATGCTGATTTAAGCGATACCTCTATTGATTATTTAACCGCCTTATCCGGTATTCATCTGCAACCTTTTGTGATTCAAAATCAGTGGCGACCTTCACCCGATGAAGCTTGGACAATTTATAACTATTTAGGAAATACCCCTGACCAACTGGTGAAAGACTTAGAACAACATATTGCAGAAGGGGGGAAACCTTTTGTTTGTTTATCCGCCCAAAAATTAACAAGTCAATGGGGAACTCGTACCCTAGAAACCTATTTAAAAACTCAATTTCCAGATCGTTCTATCTTGAGAATAGATTCTGAATCTTTAGCTGATCCAACTCATCCCGCCTATGGTTCAATTGCTAACTTCAATCAAGAGCTAAAATCCTATGATATTGTGTTAGCATCTCCCTCGATTGAAACGGGAGTTAGTATTGAAATCAAAAATCATTTTACCTCAGTTTGGGGAATCTTTCAAGGCATTCAAGCGGAAAATTCTGTCCGTCAAGCCTTGGGACGAATTCGAGAGAATATTCCCCGATTTATTTGGATGGCAAACCGAGGATTTAATCAAGTAGGAAATGGCGCAACTTCTATGAGTTCTTTACTCGGTAGTGGACAACGATTAACTCGCTTAAATATTCGGCTGTTGCAACAATCAGATTTTGCAGGATTAGATGATTTAGGAATGGGATTTCAATCTGAATCTTTAGTCTGTTGGGCAAAAATGGCAGTGCGATTTAATGCAGGAATGGATCATTATCGGCAAACAATTTTAACAGCGTTAGCAGGAGAAGGTCATCAGATTATTGAGGTTCCCGAAGCAAAAAAAATACCCAAAAATGCAATAAAATCGACGCAAAAATTTAAACCCAAAAATTCAGAGCGTCCAACGCTTAATGAACTGATTTTAGCGGTTAAGGATCAGAATTACCAAGCGGAAAGTTTGGCTGTGATTCATTCTATGGATTTAAGCGATTGTCAATATTATTATGTCCAAAAAAAATTAGCAAAAACTCCAGAAGAACGTCGCGCAATCCGTAAATATGAGTTAAAATTACGCTATGGGGTAGCTGTGACCTCGGATTTAATTGCTAAAGATGATCAAGGATGGTATGAACAACTCCGAATTCATTATTTCTTAACCGTAGGTCGTCCCTATTTAATGGGTCGAGATGCGTTAATTGCAAGACGGTTAATGGAACAAGGACAGGGTAATATTTTTGCTCCAGATTTTAATCGTTCTCAGTTAGGTGCTATGATTGGAATCATGGAATTATTAGGAATTCCTGCCTTACTGAAAAATCCTGAACGGGATTTGAAAAATACCGATGCTGACTTACAAACCATTACTGAAATTGCCCTTAAAGATAGAAATGCCATCAAAACAATTACAGGAATTGGACTCGCTAAAAATTCTAGTCCTATTACGATTTTACAACGTTTTTTAGATAAAATTAGTTATCGTTTAACCTGTGTTCGGGTGCAAAGTGAAGGGAAAAAACGGGTTAGAGTTTATCGGGTTCTAAATCCCCAAGATAACCGAGAACAAATCTTTCAACATTGGTTAAAATTAGAAGGTCAATATCCGGGTCAATTAGACACAACCATTCCTGAAAATAAGTTCATTTCAACTCCGTTTCAATTCACACCAGACTATATCCAGCTTTCCCTATTCAACTCTTAGTTAATCCAGAAACCGGGTTTGTGCTCAAAATCTTGTTAACTATCCCCAATTTTCCGATAAAAACCCGGTTTCTTTTAGGCGTGGGATAGGTAAAATTCAGAAACCGGGTTTTTACTTAAAATCTTGTTAACTATCCCCAATTTTCCGATAAAAACCCGGTTTCTTTTAGGCGACAAATCAGTTAAAATAAATAAAGTTGAGATTATTTCTGAAAATGAACACCCTATCAACTCCTAAAATTCAACCCCAAACCCTGACAAAAATTGGTGTAATTGGAGGGGGACAACTTGCTTGGATGATGGGAATGGAAGCCGCATCTTTAGGGGTTTCTTTATTTGTTCAAACCCCCCACAGCACTGACCCAGCAGTTCCTTTCTCCTCCGAAACCATTTTAGCTGCTATTGATGACCCGACAGCCACCGCAAAATTAGCAAAATATTGTGATGTTATTACTTTTGAGAATGAATTTGTTGATTTAAACGCTTTATCTAAACTTGAAGAACAGGGGGTTTGTTTTCGTCCTCGCTTACAAGCTTTATCCCTTTTATTAGATAAATATGATCAATTAAGTTATTTAGAAAAAATCGGTTTACCCGTTCCAGAATTTCAACTTTTAACTCCCGAAAACGGTAAAATAATTAATCATAATCTGGGCTATCCCGTGGTTTTAAAAGCTTGCCGCTACGGATACGATGGACAGGGAACTTTTATTATTAAAACTGCGGAGGAATTATCCCAAACCTGGGCAAAATTTAATTATCCTCCCATGTTATTACAAAAATTTGTTCCCTTTGAACGGGAATTAGCCGTTATTGCAGCACGTTCTGTTGAAGGAGATGTGGCAGTTTATCCGATAGTAGAAACGGTGCAGAAAAATCAAGTTTGTCATCGGGTTATTGCCCCAGCTAATATTAATAAAAGTAGAGCAGAACAGGCAGAAACAATTGCAACAACGTTATTGAATAGTTTACAAGTGATTGGGCTATTTGGAATTGAATTGTTTTTAACATCTGAAGGGGAACTCTTAGTGAATGAAATTGCACCCCGCACCCACAATTCGGGTCATTTTAGTTTAGATGCTTGTGAAACTTCCCAATTTAAACAACATTTAAGGGCGGTGAGTGGTTTACCATTAGGTAATACCGCCTTAAACTGTAGTGGGGCGGTGATGGTGAATTTATTAGGGTTTGAAACCGCTAATTGTGACTATTCTGAAAAACGCCAAAAAATAGCAGAAATTCCTAATTCCTTTATTCGTTGGTATGGTAAAACAGAATCTCGCCCCGGTCGAAAATTAGGTCATGTTACCGTATTAATTCAGACAGAAAATAATGAAAATATAGAAGAAAAAGCCAATAAAATAGCTGATGAAATCGAATCAATTTGGTACTCGTAGGGTGCGTAAACTCCGCGCACGCACCAAAAACCCATGATTCCTCAAAAAATCTAGTCTATAAATGACTTTTCATGATATATTATTAATGATAAGGGATATTCGCACTCAGTACACATGGCGACTTCTATCTATTATATTCCGATTGAGTCATCATTAGGAATTGCTAAACATTATTTTATTTCCTCCGATGGAACCTTGGAGAATTCAATTGGTTGGGGGCCTAATGGTGTTGAATATAAAGGCAAAGCCCCAGAATTAACTCCTGAACAAGAACAACGGATTTTCGACTATCCCAAGTTATTTGGAGAGTATAATAGACATCTCCGAAAATTCGCAAATGCCCTCTATCGCTACTTTTTAAATCTCTAGCACTCCTGTGCCAGGTTCTCTAAAAGTAACGTATTCATAGGCTTTTTTAGCTATACTAATAATAATTAAT
>NZ_JADEWU010000034.1:0-54638 GCF_015207485.1 Planktothrix mougeotii LEGE 06226 | reverse complement strand
GGTTAAGAATCAATGTCCACCAGTTCATGGTTAAATTCCGAGATGAATCGACTGCGTAAGATTTGGCCATCTTTTCTCGGCTTTCTTCTATTTGCTCTTTCCATCTGGGCCATTAGTCAAAAGCTAGAACGATATTCTATTCAGGATGTTTTAAACAGTTTATCGAATATTCCTAAAACTCATCAATCCGGTGCAATTTTCCTGATGTTAATTAGTTATTTAATGACAACAGGTTATGATGTTTTAGCATTTAGTTATATCGGTTTCCCCCTGCATTATGGCAAAATTGCCTACGGTGCATTTATTAGTTATGCTATTAGTAATAATATTGGATTATCCATCTTAACAGGCAGTGCTCTTCGGTATCGAATCTATTCAGGATGGCGTGTTCCGGCGGGTGTAATTGCTCAAGTCATTGCTTTCGCTAACTTAACATTTTGGTTGGGATTATTTGGTGTTTGTGGGTTTGTTTTCCTGTTCACCCCTTTACAAATTCCTAGTATTTTAGATTTACCTTTTGTCTCTGTTCGTCCCATCGGAATAATCTTTCTCCTAACCATTGGTATTTATTTATTATGGAGTAGTTTCAATCATCAACCCTTGAAACTGGGAGACTGGGAATTAAATTTTCCAACCGTTGGCCTTTCCTTAGCCTTAATCGCTTTTGCATTATTCGATTGGGGGGCTGCGGGTGGCGTTTTATATTTATTATTACCAGCAGGTAGCACTTCCTCCTATCTCAGTTGTTTTAGTATTTATTTATTGGCAATGACTGCTAGTATGATTAGTAGTATTCCAGGGGGCTTAGGTGTCTTTGAAACCGTTGTTCTCACCTTGGTTTCCGCAGAAGCAAATCCAGCAGAGGTTTTAGGAGCTTTATTGGCTTATCGCGCAATTTACTATCTTCTGCCTTTAATTGTAGCGACCTTATTACTGGGAATTCATGAAATTAAAAAACAGGGTTCATTTTATTGATTCTAGGCTATTCTAATAATGCGATTGTCATCTTCTCCATCTATTGGTTTATCTCTACTCACGGCTCGAATTTTAGCACTGGTTGTCACTGCTAATTTCTGTTTAGTTGTTTTTGATTTAAGTTATATCAAATTTCGGGAATATTATTTAAAAATTGATCAACATCAACAACAATCTGAAAATACGCCTCAAAATCAATATTTACAACAAATTGATCAACTTGAAAAAACGATTAATCAATTTGGGATTGAATCTCAACAAGTTAAAATTGCCTTAGAGCAGATTCAGACATCCAGTGTAGAACTATTCATTAACAATCCTCCCTTTCCGGTTCTTAATTCATCTGGAACCTTAGCTGAAATTCAAAACCGTTTTCAAAATCAAGTCAAGGCTAAGAATTTTCAGCAAGCCTTAGAATTGTTTTGGAGTCCTGTTTATTTTAATCAGAAAACTTGGGAAAAACAATTGATTTTTTTTAATCAAAATATTCGATTTTTAATTGTTTTTTATGAACCTAGTTTAACCTATGACCTGATTAAAGGGGTTGAACCGGATCGACTTAGCCAAAACTATTTAAGAAAAGTTTCTGAATTAAAGGTTAATTTAAAATACAACGGATTAAATCACCCTAAATCCCAGAGTTTATTGAAAGAAATTCGTCAAATTAGCATAGAACTGATTGACCGTAATTATCCCTTACAATTACAACCTAATTTAGGGAAATTAACGGAAATTAAATATCGAATTATTGATCATATTTATGGTCGAGATCCCCAATTTACAACTCGACTGACACCGACCTTAAAATTTTTATATCAAATTAAAGTCTTAAATTTTTTAGCCCCAGAGTTAATTTGGTCAGATCGATCCGCTAAACAATCGTTTAACACTTTTTGGAGCCTTGAAAATTTAGAACAATATGGATGGGAAACTGAGCTTCAATTTTTTGAAGCTGAAATTCAAGAGTTAATGCAGTTATTTTATTTTCGACAGTTAGGAATAGATGGTGAATTTGTTAACCGATTTTGGTTGATTGATTTACCTTGGATTACCTTATTCTTTTTAACATTTTTAATGGAGATCTATGCCCTTCGTCGTCGTCAACCTGAGTTGACATTAAGGGAAGCTATTTTAAAATTATGGTATTATTTATTTCTATTAATTCCTAAATTATTGTTTTTGCGGTTTATTTCAGCCATTTATCACTTGAATCGAGCTAATTTTCCTAGATTACAGCCCACTATTGATTATTTGAAATTAAAATTTATCTATAGTTTTGCTCAAGAATTAATTCAGGTTTTGGTCAATCAAGGCGTTAATCAAGTTCAATCTTTTGTGAAAAAAGGAGCGATTAAAAATTTAATGGGTAATCCTGCTTCCTCCTATCAAGCCCTCGATTTTGTAGACCTGACTCAACAAGCTCCCCCAGGAATTCCTAATCGGATTGTTGAACTGACAATTACTCAGGTTTTACCTAGTATTCATCCTGAATTAGAAGCTTATGTGCATTATCAAGTTTCTCAATCTATCCAAAAATCCCCCATTTATAAAGGATTAAATAAAATTCCCGGTGTTCGTCATCTTCCCCAACAAGTTGCTAATAATGTAGCCCAAAAAATTGCGATCGCTATTTCAGAAAACCCTAAAAAATCTCTGGAGGAGGGTAAAAATAAACCCCCTGATTTTATAGCAATGCAGTTACAAAAACAATTAACTCAAAAGTTTGTAGATCAGTTACGAATCGAATTAAATAAAGAACAGATTATTGATGATGTTGAAACGATTTTAGTGAATTGGCTAGACAAACTAAAATCCAATCAAGTTAAAGATTTAGAAGCAAAATCAAGTATTAAGCCAGCTAATATTGAAGCCATGAAACAGATTTCTCCGACTCCAGATTAAGCGATATGATTAATAATTTTTAATATTGATTTGTGCCGGAGTATGCAGCTTACACAGCCTAGATGTAAACGGTTTTAAATTAGAAGTTTGACGGCCTGTCTTTTGACAAGCAGAAATCTGTTTTGCACGATAGAAGGATTGATTTAATTTCCTGAGAGGAGAATAGTGATGAAAAAGTTAATCTCAGCCTTGTTAATGATGGCAGTGGCTGTTTTAATTATTGTTCCTAGTGCATTGGCTGGAGATGTAGCAAATGGAGGTAAAGTATTTTCAGCAAATTGTGCATCTTGTCATGCTGGTGGAAAAAATCTAGTCAATGCTAAATATACCTTACAAAAAGCAGATCTCGAAAAATATGGGATGTATAGTATTGAGGCAATCACAGCCCAGGTGACAAATGGGAAAAATGCAATGCCATCTTTCAAAGGTCGTTTAAAACCAGAACAAATTGCTGATGTTGCGACTTATGTGTTGTCCCAAGCCGATCAAGGTTGGCCAAAGTAATATCAATTAATCCCAAATTTTAATACCCTTAAACCTCTCAAACCCTTGGATTAATTAAAGGGTGAGAGGTGTATCTTTATTATATCTTCTTGTCGAAACATCACCAATCCTTGATTTCTGTTCAAATCATCCACTAAACTAACGAATTAGTTGTATTTCCCTTAATTCCTTATGGCCCCTTTGCCAGATTATCGTCCTCGCCAACTGTCTCTCGGCCCATTAGAAACAGAAATCCTAGAAATCGTTTGGGACTTGGGTATTGCCACGGTTAAAGATGTCCATGAACGAATTTTAGCTGATCCTAATCGGGAATTAGCTTATACTTCAGTCACAACGGTTTTACGCCGTTTAACCGATAAAGGTTGGTTAACCTGTAATAAACAGGAACGTGCTTTTTATTGGCAATCTTTAGTCACCCGTGAACAAGCCCAGGCTATTTTGGCTTATGATCGTTTAAATCGATTTTTAGCCATTGGTAATCCTGATGTAGTAGCTTCTTTTGCTGATAGCTTGGATACAGCAAGTTTAGAACAAATTGATGCCATTGCCTCACGCCTGGATGCCATTCGTCGTCAACGGGAGGGACAACAATAATGCACTTAATGATTATTTTATTAGCCCTAGGATGCGCGGTGGGTTTACGAGTGATGCCTTTACCTCAAGGCAGAAGTTGGCATCAACGCTGGCAAAAATCACTATTTTTATTTGTTTGTCCTCCTTTGATATTACTAATGACAGCGTTGGCAGTGTTGTCGATGGGGACAAAAGGCGAAATGTTGGGACTCCAAGCCAGTTGGTTTAGTTATTTACTGGCTGTGGGGTTTGTCGCTTGGGGAATATTAATGGGTGTTCAGTTGATGAATCAATTATGGCAGTCTCAACACCGAATTGAGCGTTTATCTCAACAAATTGTGATGGGAAAAACAGCCCGAATTTTAGAAGATGATTTTCCCTACAGTGCTCAAGTTGGGTTTTGGCAACCGGAATTAGTGGTGAGTCGAGGATTATTAGAAACCTTAGATGATCTCCATTTAGAAGCCGTTATTGCCCATGAACAAGCTCATTTAAACTATCGAGATACCTTTTGGTTTTGTATTTTAGGTTGGTTAAAAACCCTCACAACTGGGCTACCTAATACAGAGAATCTATGGCAAGAATTACTGTTATTAAGAGAAATGCGGGCTGACCGTTATGCGGCACAAAAAGTCGATCCATTAGTGTTAGCAGAATCTTTATTATGTCTTGCCAAAGCTCCGTTTAAATCTCCCAATTATTGCAATTTATCGTTTAGTTGTTCGATTCGGAGTAGTCGTTTAGGAGAGCGAATCGATGCTATTTTAGCAGAAGATTCTGATACTTTAACCTGGGGATGGTGGATGTGGACGTTACTATTCTGGGTTTGTTTACCTTGGATTACAGTCCCTTTTCATTATTCTTAATTTAGGGAACAGGGAATAGGGAACAGGGAATTACGAATTACGAATTACGAATTACGAATTACGAATTACGAATTACGAATGGGGAATAGGGAATAGGGAACAGAGGGGAAAAGAAAATATGAATATAAGTTTGACAAAGTGTCTTTTGACAAGAATAACATAAGGGTGAGAAATCAAGACCAGAACAAAGGAAAAACACTTTCTTGATATAGGGTCTTGATTTCATGAACTGGCAATTTAATCTGAGAAAAGACAAAAACTTTGTCCTGGGATTTTCTCTACTATTGGGAACAGTTTTGAGTCATTTTACAGGATTGGGTCTATTATCTGTCCAAGCCGATGAACAACAGCACCATTCCGCTTCTGGTCATCATAAAACCGTGACAATTCCCCCCGGTCAACCCATTCCAACCGTTGATTTAATTGTCCATCCTGATGCTCGTCAAGGATGGAATTTAGAGTTAAAATTAACGAATTTTAAATTAACACCTGAAAACGTCAATCAAGCCATAAGTTCCTATCAGGAAGGACACGCGCATCTTTATATTAATGGCAAAAAAGTAACCCGAATTTATGGAAACTGGTATTATCTCCCCGAATTGCCCCCAGGACGTCATCAAATTCGAGTGGGTTTAACAGGAAATGGTCATGAAATGTTAATGGTTCATGATCAAGAAATTGCAGATACAGAAATGATTGAAGTTCAAGAATAACAGGGGTGTAGGGACACAGGAAGAGAGGATAACATCTTGATACTCTCTACTTCACTCCGTTCGCCCCACACCCTAGCTTCTAACCCCTAGATTGGAATAGGACAGCTTACTCCGTGACCGCAGAAGACCGACGGCGACGGCGACGAATAATGGGTTCACCCGGTTCATGGTCTGAGTCAGAAGACTCTTCTGAGAAATCCTCGTTATCGGTTTCCAAAAGCGAAAATTCTAGGGTGGGTTCCGGTTCTTCAACTTCTGGTGTTTCTCGTTCCAGAATAATCCGCTCAGAAATCGTCCGTTCAGGAATAATCCGCTCAGAAATCGTCCGTTCAGGAATAATCCGTTCAGAAATCGTCCGTTCAGGAATAATCCGCTCAGAAATCGTCCGTTCAGGAATAATCCGGTCTGTGACCCCTATAGAAATTCCAGGAATGTCGGGTTCGTCATAGTCTTCATCGATGAGGGTTGAGGGAGACACAGGGGCTTCCCCTGGGGAACGAACCGTAACAATCACCGAACGAGGGTTTTTCACCTGTTGATGGGAGAGCATCAAGGGAGAAATCCCCATCAACGCATAAACTTCCTGTTCTTCCGGGGTCATTTCCACCGAAATCACTTCCGGGGGTTCCACAGGCGGTTTAATAATTTCGGATTTTGTAGGACGACTGCGTTCACTAAATCCACTGCGGGCGGAGAACCCTTCACTGAATCCTATATCCGAACGAGACTCGCCGTATTGAACCGGAGGAGACATCCGCAGGGAAGTCCGGGGGGTTTCTTCATCTCGCGTTAACGAATCCATATCCCGAATTCGACGGCGACGGCGACGGGCGTTACTGGTGCCGATATCTTGATAACTGGGATGGTTGAGCAGTTCTAACTCTTGGAAATTATTAGACGCATCAAATTCAACGACTTCGGGTTCTTCCCGGGAAGTGGGTTCATAGGGGGAAATCGAAGTGCGTAAACTAGGCCGTTCTGGGGATTCACTACTGGCTGGTGGGGGAACAATCCGATTATTGGTCAGGACAACTCGTTCGGCGGGGGGTTCTCCGATTTCGAGTTCAATGTCTCCCGGTAGATGAACGGTATGACCTAAACCGCCACAGGTGGAACAGGTTCGCCCAAACAACTCATAAATATTTTGGCCTTGACGTTTACGGGTTAATTCCACTAACCCTAATTCCGATAATTGAGCAATTTGGGGTCGGGCTTTATCAGCTTTCAAGACTTTATTAAAATGTTCCAAGACTTGTAATTGATCTCGCCGGGAATCCATATCAATAAAGTCCACAATAATCACCCCAGCAATATTGCGTAACCTCAATTGACGGGCAATTTCCGTGGCGGCTTCACAATTTGTCCATAACACAGTTTCTCGTGATGTCGCTGAACGGGTAAAGGAGCCAGAGTTAACATCAATCACCGTTAAGGCTTCCGTCGGTTCAATAATAATATAACCCCCTGACGGTAAATCAACTCTGGGTCTTAAGGCTTCTCGAATAGCTGCATTGACTCGGAAATACTCTAAAATCGGAATTCGTTCCCGGTGGTGGTCAATTAAGACTCCTTGAGGTGCTTTTCCGACGCTCCAATTCATCAAATGTTGTTTGACCCGCTTCACCGCAGGGCTATTATCCACCACAATTCGGTTAACTTCGGTGCTGTACATATCTCGCAGCACCCGTTGAATAAAGTCATTATCTCGATTTAACAAAGCCGGAGGGCGGGAAGATTGAGCTTCTTGTTGAATCACTTCCCATTGTTTTTGCAGACTTTCTAAATCTTCTAAAATCGCATCTTCGGCCATGCCTTCGGCTTCTGTCCGCACTAATAACCCCATTCCAGAGGGTTTAATTAAAATGGCTAAGGCCCTTAAACGGTTGCGTTCTGTTTCTGAACGAATGCGCCGCGATAAATTTACCCCCCTGCCATAAGGCATTAACACTAAATACCGTCCGGGTAAGGAAATATTTCCGGTTAATCGGGGGCCTTTGGTTCCCGTAGGTTCCTTCATCACCTGCACCAGCACTTTCTGTTGGGGCGTTAATAATTCAGTGATAGAACCGGACGTTCGTTTTAAGCGTAATGGCCCTAAGTCGGAAACATGGATAAATCCATTGCGCTCAGGATCTCCAATATTGACAAATGCGGCATCAATCCCTGGTAGGACATTTTCAACGATACCCAGATAAATATCACTAACTTGGTGATTTCCGGTCGCTACAACCAGTTCTTGAATTTGATCTTCTGAAAAAACCGCCGCGATACGTTGTTGTTCTGCGATAATAATTTGTTTTGACATTCAATTCCCTCAAAACTGAGTCATATTGAAGGCACCTACGTTGCGTGTACCTCGCAATATTGACGTGATTAGTAAATCTATGAATGCGAATGGTCGCCCTTTAGGAAGACTAAAAACCGAAGACAGGAAGCCGGAGGAAATTAGGTGAGTAATTGTTTAAAAATAACGGTTAATACTGAACCTAATCCCATCGCAAAAATCCATCAACCGTCAGCCTTAAACCGTTATGGGCAACTGAAATGAAAGCAGGTTATTTGTTATCCGTTAGCCTTCATCATTTTCTGTGTAAAACGATACTTGGGTTTGACAGGGGTTTCCCTCTTGACAGACTCAGCACACCGTATCCGCCTTCCCAAAAGTTTTTTAGAGCGTACAGCTTAGATCGCACGGTCTAAGCTACACAATATCCCCTAATCCTCACTGAACTGGACTTAAACCTAGGCCCTTCAGGTAAGTTTGTTTTGTTCTGGTCTTAAGACATATACCAGAAAAAGTTTTATTGTCAAATACTGGCATAAACAAAATGCCACATTGCCAATCAAATGAATTGAATTTGAGCTACTGCAACCCTAGGACAATTTTGGATATTGACCTTATTTTTTCCTGTATTGAGATCCTTCTAAGTCGGTATTCCCATCAAAGATGATTCTCTACAGGCTTAAACTTGGAACAACCTTCCCCCTAGTTCTATTCAAGAAAGCGAATGTTCCCACACGAGACTTCGCTACTTTTTTCCTGATTTCCGTGAACTACCAACACTTCTCTACGAGTAAGTGTTGGCTTCTGATTTCTTAGCCCGACGCCCTTTCACCTTACGGTTATCCGGTCTTATACAGGCTCCATCAGCAGAGACGGGGTTCCCTCCGCCTTCAATTTTAATTCTGATGCCTTCATTCCTGATGTTGAGTGCAGCGTTACTATCTCGGTCATGATGAGTATGGCAGTTAGGACAATCCCATTCCCTGATATTTAGAGACAACTCATCTAGTACATGACCGCAACTCGAACAAGTTTTAGAACTAGGGAAGAAGCGACCAATTTCTATTAATTCGCCTTCTTTTTGCTTGAGTTTGTAATCTATGAAGTTTACAAACATTCCCCATCCTACATCAGATATTGATTTTGATAGCTTCCGGTTTTTAACCATTCCCTTGACATTGAGGTTTTCAATGACAATAACTTGGCTTTCGTCTACCAACTTTCTTGATAATTTATGCAAGAAATCTTGGCGGGAATTAGCTATTCTCTCATGAACCTTAGCTACAATCTTCTTGAACCGCTCTCTCGCAGAACTTCCTTTGGTTTTTCGAGAGAGTTTGTTCTGTTTTCGGGCTAGATTTTTCTGGTGACGATATAAATGCTTGGGGTTAGCGTATTTAGTTGCGTTATCACCATCATGAACAATTGCAAAATCTTTTAACCCCAGATCAATCCCAATAATCTTATCTCCTGACTGTTTAATATCAGTTCCTTCAACTTCGTATAAAATTGAAGCAAAGTATTTGTTAGTTGCAGTTTTAGAGATTGTTACCGTTTTAATCTTTCCCGTGACTTCTCGGTGAAAAACTGCTTTAATCTCACCAATCTTAGGGACTTTCAGATAGTCACTGTTAACAGTAACATTTTGGGGATATTGAATTGATTGCTGATGATGCTTGGACTTGAATCTCGGAAACTTAGCTCGGACTTCAAAAAAGTTTTTATAGGCTCTGTCTAAGTTAATTGCTACACATTGGAGAACCGATGAGTAACAATCTTCCTTAAGCCAAGGATATTCTTTTTTGAGTTGAGGGAGCATTCCCTTATAAGATGCTAGTTTTAGACTTTTTCCAGTTTCTTTATAGTGCTGAATGCAGGCATTTAAGGCATAGTTCCAATACCACCTTGCACAACCAAACGATTTAGCTAACGCTAATTCTTGTTCGGGTGTTGGGTATAGCCTAACCTGAATTGCTTTCAACACTTTTGCATCACCTCCTTTCTGGTTTTATTATAACCAATTATTAAACATTCTAGTCCCTGACCGCAATTCATCCCACGCTGCCAATCACGGGTCAGACGTGGGGCACGCATGCGGAAGAAGCTAACTTTCAGCAACATTAAGGTTTCTGGATTTCTCAACCGCCCAAGGGACAGGTACGCTACTCCTAAAAGTAGGTTGGGGTTTCAAAGCTCAACCTTTCTAAACCCTTGATTCTTGACTATCGAATGATTATCAATTGACAAAGAGTTGTCCAATATTTTCCCATCCTTTCTAAATCAGGATCGGGTTTTATACAACTGTCGTCAGCCATCAAGGTGACTTTGGCTTGACATCCTCCACTGCCTAAAGGCGAGTGCATTCTTCACCACGCCGCAAGGGTCGCTGAATGGGGTTGACGCTTCACAGATCAATGCCTAAGTGTTTAGGTCTTACCCAATCTCCACGTCCGTTTAGAGTCTCCGAATGCCCTCCGGCGACTTAAGCTTAACCTCGTTCACTCAGTTAAACTTTTTTAATTTGTTAATTGATGCGTTCAAGGTTGGACTGAACCATTGCCTTACCTCCGCTTCCCCTTTCTCATCGTCAACCCCACAGGACTTTCAACCTTGTTATTGGGTTTCGGAGTATCTTTGATAGGGTGGTTTTTTTACGACCTCGAACATTTTAACACAAAACTGAATAACAAGCCGTCCTAGAAGAGCTTGCCCTGAGTTTGTCGTTCGTGACGAGGTTTTAAACCCAACATTTCCGATAACACTGGATGAAATGCAAATTTTCTCAGTCCGTAGAACTTTGTTAGTCGTGGGTTAAAAGCTGCTGACGGTGGATGTGTAACAATTGAAACTCTTGGTGAGTCACTTGTTCTAACATCTCAATAATATGTTCCGGTCGCAGTTGTGTCCCATCATTGAGACAAGTTCCGACATAACGCAGCACTGTCCCTTCGGGAGAAATTATGTCCAGTTCCTGTAACTGTTCTCGTAAATTGATTAATTTCTTTTTCCCTGATTTTGTGGTTTTTTCCCATAGAATTTCTGAGGTGGCTTTAACGCGATTTATCCACTCTAACCATTGCGGTGAATTTCCGGTTTCGGATTTCCATTGGATGGTTAAATGATATTCTGCTTGTTTAACAACATCGGTTAAAGAAGGAGAGTTTACAGGAATATCTTGGATAGAATATAGGGGTATTGTTTCGGGTAAACCCTCGGCTAATTTTTGGCGAAATTCTTCTAAATCAATCAATTCTGTTAATTCAAAATCAACAATTTCTCCGCTACTGGTTGCCCCTAATGGTAAGGCATAAGCAATAGAAATTCGCGGACTAGGGCGATATCCGGCGGTAAAAGCTAGGGGAAGGGAAGCACGACGAACCGCCCGATCTAATAATTTTAATAAATCCAAATGTCCGACTAACGCCATATCCCCTAATTTGCCAAACCAAACTCTTAACCGTTGAACTTTTTGAGTATTCGGAATAAATTCTCCAGAAAATTTAGGAATGGCTGGAGATTCAATGACAATATTATGACCAAAATCCGTTCCACAAACACCACAATGGGAACAACTCTCAAAAGAACAATCAGGAACAGTCGCCGCTTCTAACGCTCGTTTTAAATCATCTTTTAACCAATTTTTATCAATCCCACTATTAATATGATCCCAAGGTAAGGATTGATCTAATAAAGTTTGATCCATCTGTAGAGACGCGCCATGGCTCGTCTCTACGGGGTTGTCAGGGGTTTCTACAGATTGGATTAAACTCCATTCTCCGCTTTCAACTCGACGATATTTCCAGCTTAAACCCGCTTCTTCGATCGCCTGTGTCCAAGCACCAAAAGCCCGATCTAAACTTTCCCACCAGGAGTCCATACCAGCACCCAGTTCCCAGGCTCTACGAACAACTGATCCTAAACGGCGATCGCCTCGACCGACAAAATCCTCCATTGCTGATATTCTAACATCAGTAAAATTCGCTTTCACCCCTTTCATCCGGCGAAATTCCTGTCTTAATAATTTTTGTTTCCGTTCAAATTCTGTTGTTGAAACGGAATGCCATTGAAAGGGAGTATGAGGTTTGGGGGTAAAGTTAGAAATGGTTAAATTAAAGTTTAATTTTCTGCGATCTTGAGCCGAACATTCTCGTTGTAACCAAGCCACTGTTTCAGCAATTCCTAATACATCCGCATCGGTTTCTCCAGGTAAACCAATCATAAAATAGAGTTTAATTTTATCCCATCCTTGTTCAAAGGCCGTTTTAACTCCCTTTAATAATTCTTCATTGGTTAACCCTTTATTAATAATATCTCGCATCCGTTGAGTTCCCGCTTCAGGGGCAAAAGTTAACCCACTTTGTCGCGTTCCCCCAATAATATTAGCAATATTTTCATCAAAGCGATCTACCCGTTGACTCGGTAAAGCTAAATTAACATTGTAATCTTTGAGGCGGTTTTTAATTTCCATTCCCACCGAGGGTAAAGATAAATAATCCGAACAACTCAAAGATAATAAAGAAAATTCATTGTAACCCGTTTCTTTCATACCTCTTTCAACAGTATGAATCACCGCTTCCGGTTCCACATCACGCGCCGGACGGGTTAACATTCCCGGTTGACAAAAGCGACAACCCCTTGTACAACCCCGTCGAACTTCAATCACTAACCGATCGTGAACCGTTTGGACATAAGGCACAAATTTAATCGAATAAGCGGGCATTGGGGCGGCAACCCGTCTTAAAATTTGAGCGGGAACATCAGCCCGTTTAGGATGAACAGAACCTTCTTCTGACATCTGATAAAATTGGGGAACATAAACCCCTGGAATTTGCGCTAAATCTAATAAAACTGCTTCTCGATTTAAGTTATTCTTCTTACCTTCTTCTAATATTAATCCAATTTCGGGTAATAATTCTTCGCCATCTCCTAACGCAATAAAATCAAAAAAATCAGCGTAGGGTTCGGGGTTAGAAGTTGCCGTTTGTCCTCCCGCAAAAATTAATGGATAATGGAGTTGATTCGGATTAGTTTCAGTTTCCCAAACCGAATAATTTTGTCGCTCTTTCCACGTTAAAGGAATGTGCGCTAAATCTAACATTTCTAGGATATTAGTTGCCCCTAATTCGTAGCTAAGGCTAAATCCTAAAATATCAAAATCCATTAAAAAACGCCGGGACTCAACAGCAAATAGAGGAGTTTGAGTTTCGCGTAATTTTTTAGCAAAATCCGGTGCTGGGAGATAGGCGCGATCGCATAATTGCCGAGGTTGAGTGTTTAAAATATTGTAGAGAATAACATGACCTAAATTAGAAACACCCACCTCATAAACTTCAGGATAAGTTAACGACCAACGCACGAGGGCGGACTCCCAGGGTTTACGTTTCGCGCCTAACTCCTGACCCAAATAACGTGCAGGTTGGTGAATTTCCGGTGTAATCAGTTGTTCTACTGCGACGGCCAAAGTCAACCTCACCTTTATTGAATCTTGTCATCTGATCATTGTAGCAGCCTTCTGTAATTCGTTGGGGGTCAAATCCTAGAGTAAAAATGTTACTCTGATCAGGGTATTGTTTTTTTCAGTAAGAATTGTTGTGTAACTGATTAAATAAGGGGATTAGGCTAAAATACGAGAACCCTATTTAAGAAAAAAATAGTAACAATTAACACATGAATTAATATCCGTAAGTGAAATAAAATGTTTTAAACTGAAATTGCCCAAAATAGATTTATTTTTTCGGCTACCTTTTCAATAGCAGGTAAGAATGTATCCAAAAACACTGAAAAATATACCCTAAGTTGGATTGGCTGGGGACGGAATAAATGTTGGTAAAGTTCCCATCCCTTCAGTGATAAGGATCACTCAACAAAAAAGGACTCGATCACCATCAGATCAGGAAATTCATAAGACAATAAAGGTATCTGAGTTGTCTGTACTTACCATGTCCGCAACTAATATGATTCGTAAACTCGTTGAAAAAGCACTCTATTTCAAATGTCTGACCCCGGAAATCGAAAATGCGATTAACACTGAGTTAACCCGACTCGGTTATATTTCAGATGTGGATTATGAAGCCCTAGAACTATTAATGGAAGAAATGGATGCAGGTCGTATTCGATTAATTTCTAGCCATTAATGAGTTCACCGTTTAAAATTTTGATATAGCCAAATAAAATATTTTCAGCGATTAGGTTGACGGTGCTTACTAAACGTGTTTTTCAGTTCATTAAACATCAACTTCAGGATGATCAACAGACTGAAAAACATCAGGATAAGCTTGCCAAACCTGACGAATAAACTCTCGCAATTGTTGGTGAGCAGAACAAGCATTAACGGGTTTAATTCTAGGAGAATTGATCTCTGGAGAGTCTAACTGAGCTAGAAAGGGAATAACCTCCGTATCTAAAGCGGCTCTAAATAACTGAGTCGGCCAAATTAAATCAGGGCTTTGGTGTAAATTGTATAAAATCAAGGATTCTGGAGTATTCGGAAAATCCCAATAATTACCTTGATCCGGATCGGCTAATCCTTCAATTAACATCAAAGGTCGTACCCAACACACTCCCCGAAATTCGACAACTTGAATGACTTCTGCATATAAACAACGGTTGAGATGATTTAATCCCACAATCTGACCGGGCTGGAAATTTAAGCTAGAGTTCATTCCTATTGATTTAATCCAAACAACATATTGCTGACTCTTAATCTTGATTATAACGGTTATTGCTGATCAATTTGATGGAGGGCAAATTCTAAATCTTGCATCAGAGATTGAGCATTTTTCTTAATCGAACCTTGAGCATAATCAAGAACTGATAAGGGAGAACCAATCCTAACTTGAACGCGAGCACCTTGATGGGGGATAATCGGATCATAGTGTAAGGACATCGGTACAATTTTAATCCCTAAATTGTGATAGCTGGTTTCCGCTTGTAGTGCTAAACGAGCGAGTCCCGGTTTGAGGGGGTGAACTTGATGATCCTGAAAAATATTACCTTCTGGAAAAATCACTAACATTTCTCCTTGGTGGAGTAATTCTAACCCATAACGGAGGGTGGCAATAGTCGGGTGTTTTTGATTCACCGCAAACCCCCCTAAATGACGAATAAACCAGCCTTGGAGTCCTTTCATTTCATCCACTGTCACCATAAATCGTAAATCTCGTCCTGTGACATGGCGACCCGTTGCAAAGGGAACGATCAAGGCATCCCAACGAGAACGATGGGTCGGTGCTAAAATAACAGGGCCTTGTTTGGGAAGATGTTCTTGGCCAATGACTTCCAGGGATTTGAAATAGAACGGTAAAACAAAATATCGTCCCAAGGGGTAAACCAGGGAAGCTAACCAGGGGGAAACATCAGAATTAGTGGGTGTTTCCTTTGTCGGGATGGACATTCTTGCAGAAGATTGATGAGAGTCAAGGATGAGCATAATGGTTTTCTGGATCAAATAAACCTCTTAACTTTAGATTAAAAAGTTTAAAAGGGATTATCTATGGGGTTCAGGACAGTTTTTCTATTGTCTGTTTAGCAAAGCTGTTCAATGGCGTTTTTGAGCAAACCAAGCTTGTAACTGTTGACGACAGGAAGATTCTAATATTCCTCCTAAAACCGATAACCGATGAAACGAACAAGCACTATCAGGAAGGTTCGCAACGGTGCGAATAGTACCCGTTTTAGGATCATCTGCACCATAAACCAATAACCCTAAACGAGCTTGTAAAATTGCTCCGGTACACATCGGACAGGGTTCTAAAGTAACGTAGAGGGTACAAGTATTGAGATGCCAATTTTTTAAGATTTTACCTGCTTTTCGTAGTGCTAATATTTCTGCATGGGCGGTGGGGTCACAGTCTCTTTCTTTGCGGTTTTGAGCTTGGGAAATTAATTGATTATTCTGATTAATAATAATAGCGCCAACGGGCACTTCTCCAGCTTCTCCCGCTTGTTGCGCTAATTCTAAGGCTTGATTCATCCAATATTGATGGATAGAATAATTGTTAATTTGGGGAATAGTCATTTTAGAGCACCATAAAACTGCATTAATTTTATGAGATACCTTGAAAAAGATCATGCTCAGGATTTGTATAGGGATCTTAAAAAAAAGTTTGTTAATAGAATTCCGCCTATTATCTGTTCCATAAAAGGTGCTGGTGTTCATTGGTGTTGTTGGGTAAAATCTGGTTTTAAGATTTGTTCTATAGAATGCTTTGATCAGTTTGGAACTCCTGAATATTTTATCTCATTTGGGAAAAATTCTAAAAGAGTAGCGACGGGGCGGACATCCTCAAAACTTGATACAATTAACGCGGTGGATGACTGGATTCGAGGGGATGAACTTTCTATCCTTTACAAGAAGTTTTCATTTATTGACCGATGCAAACGAGATATAATCAACGTCTATAAGGATTTAGTTGCTGCTGATCCAAACTTATCGAAATTAGTCAAGATTGAGCGTTGTCTTTCCTATAACTATAAACTTTGGTTTGAAAGTGATGATCGAAAATACAATATTGCTTTTGATCATCAAAGCCAAATTCTAAATGCAGCTTTCTATGGAGATAATACCCTACTATTTACCCTCAAAACTCAAGATCGAAGAAGTTTAGCAAAACTTTTAAAGCGGTGGATCTGCGATCGCGCTTTACCCTCCCAAATCCAGACAGAATTTCCCTTGGCTGTGATGGAAAATCTTGCCGATTTTTACGAGCAAGAAAACTTAATTGAAGGTAAACGGATTCAAAGTTGGGACAGCTTGGAAAAATTTTACGCGCCTAGTAGATTCTTGTTTATGAACAATGAACTCGCTAACCTCATGACGGAACTGGTAAAGTCTATGAGAAAAGAAGGCTATGATCAATATTTTATGGCTTCCCAAGGACATGATATATTATTTTTATCATCCTTCAAAAAAAATGGAGATTTGAGTCATTTTTCTTTGAGTTTTTCGGGAGAATGTGAGAGAGCGCAAGTTGATGGCAAAGAAACATTAATTCAAGGGTTGAAAGTTACTTATTCTGTAGCGGGTAAAACTATTGAGGAATTTGAAGAAGATCAGATCATTTTAACCCCAAGAATTCGTCATCTTTTGCATCAGTTAGTAAAACATCAGATTAACTATAGCAATCCGCGCCTTCGAGACGGAGGTTGTAATGATTGACAACTGACATGAAACAGCCAGAAGTATTATCCCTGTTCCCTGTTCCCTTTTAATATAAAATAAATAATGCTGTCTGCAAAGTGCGATCGCTTAACCCATGTCTAACGAAACCAATTGTCCCTTTTCTGCTGAAGAAATCGCTTCTGAAGGCATTAAACCCGAAGAATATAAAGAAATAGTCCGACGCTTAGGACGACACCCCAATAAAGCAGAATTGGGGATGTTTGGCGTGATGTGGAGTGAACACTGTTGTTATAAAAATTCCCGTCCCCTCCTCAAACAATTTCCGACGACGGGAGAGAGAATATTAGTTGGGCCAGGAGAAAATGCCGGAGTTGTGGACTTTGGCGATGGACTGCATATTGCCTTTAAAATAGAATCCCATAATCACCCTTCGGCTATTGAACCCTTCCAAGGTGCTGCTACAGGAGTCGGAGGAATATTAAGAGATATCTTTACAATGGGGGCGCGTCCCATTGCGGCGTTAAATTCTTTGCGGTTTGGTTCCTTAGAAGATTCTCGAACTCGACAAATCTTTAAAGGGGTTGTTTCAGGTATCTCTAATTATGGGAATAGTTTCGGGGTTCCAACTGTTGGCGGTGAGGTTTATTTTGATCCCGCTTATAACGGAAATCCCCTGGTTAATGCGATGGCAATTGGGTTAATGGAAACCCCAGAAATTGTAAAATCCGGTGCTTCTGGTATTGGAAATCCGGTGTTATATGTTGGTTCAACAACGGGGCGAGATGGCATGGGTGGCGCGAGTTTTGCTAGTGCTGAATTAAGCGAAGAATCGATCCAAGATCGCCCCGCAGTACAAGTGGGAGATCCGTTTTTAGAAAAGTCTTTAGTTGAAGCGTGTTTAGAAGCCTTTAAAACCGGGGCGGTCGTTGCAGCCCAAGATATGGGAGCCGCAGGAATTACCTGCTCAACGTCAGAAATGGCGGCAAAAGGTGGGGTCGGAATTGAACTGGATTTAGACTTAATTCCGGTACGAGAAACGGGAATGGTGCCCTATGAATATCTGTTATCGGAATCTCAAGAACGGATGTTATTTGTGGCTCAAAAAGGGCGGGAACAGGAGTTAATTGAGATTTTCCATCGGTGGGGATTACAAGCGGTTGTAGCAGGAACAGTGATTGCCGAACCTATCGTTAGAATTTTATTTAAAAAGGGAATTGCGGCGGAAATTCCAGCCGATGCTTTAGCAGAAAATACGCCATTATATCCGAGAGAAATATTATCGCAACCGCCAGAATATGCCCAAAAAGCATGGCAATGGATACCGGAATCTTTACCTCAATCTACAATTTCAGGACTGGAAATTAACGGCGAATTTCAATCGTGGAATCACGTTTTATTAACGTTATTAGATACTCCTTCTATTGCCTCTAAACGCTGGGTTTATCGTCAATATGATCATCAAGTTCAAAATAATACCGTGTTGGTTCCTGGGGGCGGAGATGCGGCCGTAATTCGATTAAGGCCGTTGGAACCTGTTCCGAATTTCCAAGGGCCAATTAACAAGGGATTAGCCGCAACCGTAGACTGTAACTCTCGCTATGTGTATCTTGACCCCTACGAAGGAGCAAAAGCAACGGTAGCAGAAGCCGCCCGGAATTTAAGTTGTGTCGGTGCTGAACCTATTGCGGTGACGGATAACTTAAATTTTGGCAGTCCTGAAAAACCTATTGGATATTGGCAGTTAGCGGAAGCCTGTCGAGGGATTTCCGATGGCTGTAAAGCCTTTAATACTCCGGTGACGGGGGGGAATGTGTCGCTTTATAATGAAACCCTGGATGCACAGGGAAATCCAGAAGCCATTTATCCGACTCCGGTGGTGGGAATGGTGGGATTAATTGCGGATTTAACGAAAATTTGTGGCCAAGGTTGGCAAAATTCGGGGGATTTAATCTATCTTTTGGGGGATGACAAAGTTTTACCCACCTTGGGCGCATCTGAATATCTAGCCGTGTTACATGGAACTATTGCAGGTAAACCTCCCAGAGTCGATTTTGAGTTAGAACAAAAAGTTCAAACCGCCTGTCGAGAAGGCATTCGTCAAGGGTGGATTCAATCGGCCCATGATTGTGCTGAAGGGGGGTTAGCGGTGGCCTTAGCTGAATGTTGCATGAGTAGTCAAAAAGGCGCAATGGTTAAGCTGAGTTTAAGTTCTGACTCTTCCCCCCGTTGGGATAATATTCTGTTTGCAGAAGGCGGAGGACGAATTTTGGTTTCTGTTAATCCTGAAAATCAATCCGTTTGGGAAACCTATCTGCAACAACACTTAGGAGCAGAAAACTACATCTGGCAAAACTTGGGTTATGTGGGTTCGGAGTCTGAATCTTTACAAATTCTCACGGCTGATGATCACAGCTTAATAGAGGTTAATGTTGCAGAAATGCAGGTTTCCTATGAAAACGCTATTGAACGACGGTTATGAATAATCAGTGATCAGTCGAGAAATAGACAGTTGATTCACTCGCATAGCGGGAGTCTGTACAGGCGGGTTCATCAAGATGTTAACCAATGATCAAAATCTGAGTCCTACACACTGATCACTGATCACTGATCACTGATGACTGATTTTATTTCCTGATCCGTGTCAAATAAGCTACAGTAAAGAGGGACAAGATTAAGAGAATATTAACTTTTTAGTCATTCTACCTCTATAATCCAGTAGCGTTATACCGTTCCCACCATCTGACTTTGCCAATCAGGAGCCAAACCGTAACATGATTCCAAACGATTCCCTTGATACGCACTCTGCCCACCCGGTTGATCACGAACAACCCGATAAACCAGAAGAAGCCTGTGGCGTTTTTGGGGTTTATGCTCCGGGTGAGGATGTTGCAAAACTGGCTTATTTTGGTCTGTACGCGCTCCAACACCGAGGCCAAGAATCCGCCGGAATTGCCACCTTTGAGGGCGACAAGGTACATCTACATAAAGACATGGGTTTAGTGTCCCAAGTCTTCAATGAAACCCTATTAAACGACCTCGTTGGCCATATTGCGGTGGGCCATACCCGCTATTCCACCACGGGATCGAGTCGGGTGGTGAATGCTCAACCTGCGGTGGTCTCAACTCGTTTAGGTTCCCTCGCACTAGCACATAATGGTAATTTAGTCAATACTGGGGAATTGCGTGAGGAATTAACCAAGCGTGAATTTGACTTTCTGACCACGACGGATAGCGAAATGATTGCCTTAGCCATCGCCTCAGAAGTCAATAATGGCAAAGATTGGTTGGAAGGGGCGTTAAGTGCCTTTAACCTCTGCCAAGGAGCTTATAGTTTAGTCATAGGTACTCCAAAAGGATTAATGGGAGTGCGTGACCCCAATGGCATTCGACCTTTAGTGATTGGAACGTTACCGACAAATCCTAAACGCTATGTTTTAGCTTCAGAAACCTGCGGATTAGATATTATTGGGGCAGAATATCTGCGGGATGTGGAACCTGGGGAACTGGTTTGGATCAGCGAAGAAGGAATGGCATCCTTTCACTGGAGTCCGAAACCTGCGCGGAAATTGTGTGTGTTTGAGATGATTTATTTTGCCCGTCCTGATAGTGTGATGTGTGGCGAAAGTCTCTACAGTTATCGCATGGAAATTGGACGGATTTTAGCCAGAGAATCCTTTGTAGATGCGGATATTGTCATCGGCGTTCCCGACTCTGGAATTCCCGCCGCCATTGGATTTTCCCAAGAGTCCGGCGTTACTTTTGCTGAGGGTTTAATTAAAAACCGTTATGTGGGACGGACGTTTATTCAGCCGACCCAAAGTATGCGCGAGTCGGGAATTCGCATGAAGTTAAACCCGTTAAGGGATGTATTAGAAGGTAAACGGGTGATTATTGTCGATGATTCGATTGTTCGAGGAACAACCAGTCGCAAAATTGTTAAGGCGCTACGGGATGCGGGTGCAAAAGAAGTTCACATGAGAATTTCTTCTCCTCCAGTAACCCATCCTTGTTTCTATGGAATTGATACCGATAGTCAGGAACAATTGATTGCGGCGACGAAATCTATTGAGGAAATTCGTCAACAAATTGGGGTAGATACTTTAGCTTATTTGAGTTGGGAAGGAATGTTAAAAGCAACACGGGAAGATCCCAATACCTTCTGTTCGGCTTGTTTTACCGGGAATTATCCGATTGATATTCCTGAAAAGGTAAAACGCTCTAAATTAATTTTAGAAAAATCGGTAACGGTTTAAAGTAGGATGAGCTTCGCCCATCAAAATCCTATTCAGGATAGAGTTTTGATGGGCTGTTTTTTTAGGGTGTTTTGAGCGGGAAAAATTCACCCTACTCTTTGTCTGCGTGAATATAATCTATGAAATAAAACTTGGGTTCTAAATAATATTTTAATCCTCCATAAATACCTAATCCGAAAAGAGCGATCGCCATTAAGGGAAATCCCCAGTGTGACCGAAGAGAATCTGAGATTAAGGCTACAGTAGAAACCGTTAATACGAAGTAAATTAATAACCCTAATTGTAACCGTTGAATATTTTTTAAAGCATTTCGACAGCTACTACAATGTTGGGTATGTTGGTGATAAATATCCATAACTTGACGACGGTTATCATTAACAGGGGAATATTCAGGAACCGGAATATTAAGCTGTTTCCAAGGTAACTGTCCGTGACAATACTCTTCAAACCATTTACGGAATTCAATAATTAAACGATCAGCGCTGGTTGGCATTTTATAAGCGGTTTTCCAGGTTTGATTCGGGTGATTTTGTTGTAACAAGCGTTCCTGTTGATGCAGTAGCATCATATCACTATCCATGACTAAATTCCGCAGCATAATATGATCCCACCATCGAGGCTTAAGTTGAACTAAAGTTTTAGCAAAGTTTTGAGGAAAGAAACCAATTAATCGGGATTTTCCGGGTAAAACAGGAATACAATACGCTACAATTCCAACTTTTTTGCCGTTAGGAAATTCAATTTGATATTCTATATGACAAGGGGGATGAAATTTAATCGTGCGACCTGGAACAGAAATTGTGGCTTCAATAGCCTGGATTGTTGATTGCAGAAGTTCAAACGTAATCGGTTGAGCATTTTCTCGCCTTCCTTGTAATCCATGATGAGCAAAAGCAACGTGACTTGGATCAACTAAATTTTCGACTAACGTTTGCCAATCATAGTCTAATTCTCGAAAAAAAGAACTCCAAACAAATCCTTTTTCAGCATCAATTTGAGGGGATAAAGCTAAGGGAGTTTTTGCAGCTAATTCAGGAGATAATGGATCAGTCCAAACCCATAAAATTTCCTGTTGTTCGCGGGTGGGAAAGCTTTGAACACAAAATTTATCTTTGACTAATTCCGGGTTTTCGGCTTGGGGAATGCGGGTACAAACACCTTGAGAATTGAATTCCCAACCGTGATAACTACACATTAAATTTCCCGTTTTTTCATCAATTCTGCCTTCACTTAAGGGGGCTAAACGATGGGGACATTCATCTAAAAATATTTGATAATGTTGTTGATCTTTGGGTTTCCAAATCACTAAACGCATTCCCAATAGGGTGATTGTTTTTGGATATTTGGGGTCAAGATCGACTAGAAGAACTAGAGGATACCAGTGTTGAAAAAAGTTAAATTCGGGTGTTGTCATCTCTTTTTCTCCTAAGACTTACAACAATATAGCAAGTCTAAATGAATTGTACACTCATCATGATATCAAGATTATTAACCCTAAAAAATGGACACAAATTCGTTTTGTAGGGGCAAGGCGCGCCTCGCCCCTAGGATTATTCGGATTTCCAGCTATTTGTACAACTGATTTAGACTTGCTATAGAGAAGAGGATTAAACCTCAGCTACAGTTCGCTTAATCCAGCGAATACTGTTGATAAAATTTGATTGGAGACTAAGAAACCATCGGGATCAGTTAAGCGAATTAATCCTTGATTAAAGTTAGGTTGAATTAAATTCTGATAACTATCTAAAAATTCAACTAAACCTTGTTGAAAAAAAGGCATTAATAGTGTTATAATATTGTGTAGGGTATCTGTTCCGAATTGTTGGGATAATGCTTCTAAATTAATGCCTTCTGATAACCGTAATCCTAACATTAAGGTTTCTAATAATTGTTCTTGAGTTGTATTCACAAATTCACTCATATCATCAGAATGATCCCCTTTCACCCAAGCATAATATTCTAGGCGTTTTCGAGGTCTTGTTAAACGATAACCTTGAAGATAACTCGCCGCACCCATGCCAAACCCATAATAGGATTGTTTTTTCCAATACACTAAATTATGCTGACATTGAAACCCAGGTTTGGCATAGTTTGAAATTTCATAATGTTCGTATCCTGCTTGTGTTAATAATTTTTGAGCCAAACGATACATTTGAGTTGTAGTCTCTTCCGAAGGTAAAGGGAATTCACCGGGAGTATAATAGCGGGAAAAAGGGGTTTTATCTTCGACAATTAAATCATAAATCGAAACATGATTCGGGTTAATTTGTAATAGTTTTTTTAGAGACAATTCCCAATCTTTGAGGGTTTGTTCAGGTAAACCGGAAATTAAATCTAAACTCCAGTTTTGAATTCCTACTTGTTCAATAATATTAATAGCAGTAAAAACTTCCTCAACGCTATGCGATCGCCCTGCTAATTGTAACAATTTATCTTGAAAGGCTTGAACCCCTAAACTTACCCGATTGATCCCTAAATTTACAAAACCCTGTAATTTTTCCCGATCAAAGGTTCCGGGATCAACTTCCATGGAAATTTCTGCATTTTTAGCAATACCCAATTTTTGATCAACGGTGTTTAAAATCCTCTGAAGCTGATGAACAGATAATAATGAAGGAGTTCCCCCTCCCAAGAAAATTGTATTTAAGTTAGAAGCTGGAACAATTACAGATTCTTGATCAATTTCTTGACATAAAATATCGACATAATCTTGAATCATTGTAGAATTATCCCCGTGTTTGCGATCGCCCACAACCGCAACAGCAAAATCACAGTAAAAACAACGCCGACGACAAAAAGGAATATGTAAATAGGCAGATTTGGGCGGTTCTAAATCTTGAAATGGCAAGGAAGGCTGAATTTTGTTAACAAGAGGATTAGCATTCATGGAATTTTATCAACATTTGTATCTTCAATTCTAAATTGTTTGTAAAGAAATTAGAAGTTTGATTAGGTATGAAACCGTAAACCTTGAACCCATCAAGATGTAGAGAGTATAGGTACAAGCGGGTTTAGAGTGATCTCGAATGCCAAACTTAAGGGAGGATGGATAGATGCAGTCGGTTTTCCCTAACCCTTGAATACAGATCAGGTTTCCGACAGAAGATATAATAGTACCCAAACCTGCGGATCTCCTCAACAGGATTTCCAACCCACTTCCATCGGCTTAAAATCATGCTAGATGCAATCATTATTATTTTATTCATAATAGCTGGTGCTGGAACGGGCTTCTACGGCATTGAATTGCTTCCGAAACCTGTACTCGATCAAGTCACCAATATCGAAGGACTGCGATCCGTTACAGGTGCATTTACCGCCTTAATCGGAGGCGTGATGGGTTTAGTGGTGCAAACCACCTATCGCCGTTTAGAAGAACAAATTCGTCAGATGCCACTGGATGTTTTAATCACCCGTGCGATTGGTTTAGTGATTGGATTATTAGTGGCTAATTTAATGTTAGCGCCTTTATTTTTACTGCCTATTCCCCGTGAAGTTGGGTTTATTAAACCCTTGTTAGCGGTGTTATGCAGTGTCATGTTTGGATTTACTGGGGTTAATTTAGCGGATACTCACGGACGGGCATTTTTCAGAATTATTAATCCCAACAGTTTAGAATCAATGTTATTGGCAGAAGGAACCCTAAAACCTGCCTATACAAAAGTCATTGATACAAGCTGTATTATTGATGGACGGATTGAAAGTTTGTTAGAAACCGGTTTCATCGAAGGTCAAATTTTAGTTCCTCAGTTTATTTTACAGGAATTACAATTAGTAGCCGATGCTTCTAATGATCAAAAACGAATCAGGGGACGGCGAGGATTAGATATTCTCAACCGTCTGCGGGAAGACTATCCTGATCAAATTTCCATTCATCCGGCTGATTATGAAGAACCTCAAACAGTGGATGCCAAATTAGTGAGATTTGCTCAAGAAATTAACGGCACGCTGTTAACGAATGATTACAATTTATCCAAAGTCGCAACGGTACAGCAAGTTCCAGTTCTGAATATTAATGATTTAGCTCAAGCCATTCGTCCCTCCTATTTACCAGGGGATATTATTGAGTTAAAAATTAGAAAAGAAGGAAAAGAACCTTCTCAAGGAATTGGCTATTTAGATGATGGCACAATGGTTGTCGTGGAAGATGGAAGTGAATATGTCGGAGATCAGGTGCGCGTTATTGTGACCAGTTCTCTACAAACTTCCGCAGGTCGAATGATTTTTGCTCGTCCAGAACATTCGGTTTTAGCTTAAATTACCAAATTCAGCCCTAAAATAAAACCTGGTTTCTCTCAAAAATCTTAAAAATAAGATTTAATGGGGATAGAGAGACTAGGTTTTTAGCTGATCATAAGCTATTTATTGATCAGCTGACTGCGGATGATATCATAAATTATAATCAGTCTTTTAAAAACCGAAACCAGAATTATAATTGCTTTTCTCGATAAACTAGAGAAATAATTACTACTCCCTATTCCCGGTATTACCTTAAAATACTATTTAAAGAAGAGCGATAATATTGTTATATTCTTCAGGGGCAAATTATTCTCAAAAACTGGCACTATTTGAAGTTTCTCTATCAATTTACAAAATCCAGGGAGGATTTATGGCAGAAGAACTAACAGATTGTTCCTATAACCCAGAAAGCCCGTGTCAAAAGCTAAAGATTCAAGTTCAACAATTAAAATTACAACTGTACGAAGAACAACAAAACTGCAAACAGTTAGAAAACCGACTCCGAAGTCAAGAAAAATATCGAGAAATTGTAGAAACGCAAACCGAATTAATTTGTCGATTTCTACCGGATGGAACAATTACTTTTATTAATTTAGCCTTTAGTCGTTATTTTAATCAATCTTTTCAGGAATTAATAGGAAAAACGACTTATTCCTTAATTCCCCCAGTCGAACATCAACCCTTAAAAACTTACCTCCAAAGTTTATCTCCCCAAGCTTCAGTCGGTACTTACAAACATCCTATTATTCTATCTTCTGGAGAAGTTCGTTGGCAACAATGGATTCATCAAGCTTTCTTTAATGAACAAGGTGAAGTTATTGAATATCAGGCGGTTGGACGAGATTTGACTGAATGTAAACCCGTAGAGGAAGAATTAGAATTTGCTAAAGAACGATTTGAAGTAGCGATTACTGCTTCTAATGATGGATTTTGGGATTGGGATTGGGTAACGGGAGAAATTTATTTTTCGCCCCGGTGGAAAGAAATGATTGGGTATAAAGATGAAGAATTACCGAATCTTTTATCCTCTTGGGAAAAAGTGATTTTCTCCGAAGATCGGATCACAGCTTTAAAACGAATTGAAGACTACAATAGTGGAAAAATTGAGCGATTTTTAGCAACACAACGATTTTATCATAAAAACGGATCAACGGTTTATATTCTCAGTCGTGCGATTCATTTTAAAGATGATCAAGGGCGTGTGATTCGGATGGTTGGGGCGCATACTGATATTACAGAATTAGTTAATGCTCAAGAAGAGTTGAAACAAAAAACAGAAATTTTACAAATGATTATTGATCATATTCCGATTATGTTAGCCTTTTATAATTCTCAAGGTGAAATCAAATTCATTAATCGAGAATTAGAGCAAGTTTTAGGATGGTCTTTTGAGGAAATTCAACAGATGAATCTCCTAAAAGCTTGTTATCTTGATCCAGAATATCGTCAGGGTGTAATTGATTTTATGTTAAGCGCAACAGGGGAGTGGAAAGATCTAAAAACCCTGAATCGACAGGGGAAACTTTTAGATACAGCTTGGGCAAATATTCGGTTATCTAATGGAATGCAGATTGGCATTGGACAGGATATTACCAAACGAAAAAAAGCCGAAGTTGCTATCAAACAACAAATTAAATGGGAACGATTAACCCAAAAAATTACAACCAAGATTCGTCAAAGTTTAAATTTAGATGAAATTCTGCAAACAACCGTGGATGAAATTCGAGATTTACTCGATTGTGATCGGGTTTTATGTTTACGATTTTATGGAGATAAAACCAGCAAAGTAGTCACAGAATCCCTAGCACCGGGTTGGTCTTCCTTGTTAGGTGAAGCTTTCCCAGAAGATGATTTTCCTAAAGAGTATTATCAACGGTATTGTCAAGGGTTTCCTCGGATTATTCCTGATATCAATCAAGATATTTTATTACCTTGTTTAGTGAAATATTTACAAAGTGTAGCAATTAAATCTAAATTAATTGTTCCCCTACTTCAAAAGGAAAAATTATGGGGATTATTAATTGTTCATCAATGTCGATATCAGCGAAATTGGCAACAATCAGAAGTTAAAATTATTCTTTCTTTAGCTGCTCAAGTTAACATGGCGATTCAACAATCTCAACTCTATCATAAACTTGAAGAAGTTAATCAAGAATTACACCGCCTTGCCACGGTTGATGGATTAACTCAAGTTGCTAACCGTCGTTATTTTGATACCTATTTATTCTCAGAGTGGAAACGGTTAGCACGGGAACAATTGCCCTTATCTTTGATTTTATGTGATGTAGACTTTTTTAAAAATTATAATGATATGTATGGACATTTACAAGGCGATGAATGTCTAAAAAAAGTCGCTGAAATCTTAACAAAATTAGCCAAACGTCCAGCAGATTTAGTGGCTCGTTATGGCGGGGAAGAATTTGCTATTATTTTACCCAACACAGACCAATATGGGGCGATTACTGTCGCTCAATTGATTCAAAAGGAATTCGCTAAAGTTAAAATGATTCACCCCGATTCCCCCCATCGTTATATAACTTTGAGTCAAGGGATAACCACTTGTATTCCTCTTCCTAATACTCATTTTGATCGGTTGATTCAAAGGGCAGATGACGCACTTTATGAAGCTAAAGCAAAAGGGCGAAATCAAGCTATTTTTTATCAAACGGAATTAATCACAAACTGACTAATGACTTCTGGCTGACGATTAATAATATTAGCAGGACTTGTTTTAATATCGGTTTCGGTATAAGGTTCAATTCCGTAGACGTTGACTTGTAACTGTTGGGTTTGTTCATCTACCACAAATTCTGTCCAGCCAAAATTATGCACCGCAAAATAAGACCCTTGCATTAACTCAGCTTTTCCTTGAGTTTCATCTAAACCAATCGGATTATTATATCCTAATTGATTTAATTGATTATTAAGAATATTTTGAACCAATTGATCTTGACTAGAAGCCGTATCTAAGGTTTGATAAAAATCCTTTGTCTCTTGAGTAATGGTATCAATTGAACTCAAGTTAATCAGTTCTGAACCAAAGGTTGCAGGAATCAACTCCTCCCCTAAATTCAATTGCTGACCTATAGGCCCTACGGTAATTTCAATCGCATCAGTTTGAATTTGAGGTTGATCAAAACTTAATTGATAAGTTAACTCATTAACAATCGTTCCATCTGCACCGCCTGATATAAACACCACATTCTGAATATTATTTTGATCAATAAATTGTAATAAATCCGTGCGTTCAGCCGCATAGCCTTCCCAACGGTCAGCCGACTCAAACAGTCCTAAATTTTGCATGGGAACCGGAGAAAAAATAAATTTCCAAGTCACGCCAGCGTTTTGGGCATCTAATAAATTAGTCTTTAAATCTTGTAACTGAACTTTACCTAATAACGTCCGGTTGGGGTCAAAAGAAGACGCTAAAAATTGATGAATTTGACTGTCTAAAGCCGGGTCAGGAACTTGAGGTAAAGGTGCATCTCGAAACGAACGGGCATCTAATACAAATAGAGCCCCATCCTGACCAAAAGGTTGAAATCGATAGAGTTTTTCTTGATTTGCTGTGCGTGGATCTCCGGTTTCTCCATACACTTGATTTCCCACAGGATTATAGTCTTTCCAAGCTTCTAAACCGATATTAAATTGATTGGTATCATTAATAAATTGTCCTTCATTTCCAAAAAAGAATTGTTGAGGAGATAAGGCAGGATTTTCTCCTCCGGCAAAATTCTCAATTAGATTTTGATCATTCCAAGTCCCATATAAAGTTGTGGAAGCTTGCAAATTTGCCCAAGGATTAAGATCTAAACGGGGGGAAACAATTTCATTATATTTGGTTCTAAAATCTAAGGGTGTTGTTGCTTGTTGTACATCGGGTAAATCAGGAGAAATTGTATCCGCAGAAATGGTATTTCCCAATTGTACAAAAAAGTCTAAATTGCGTTCGGGAACGTTATCGACAGACATATAAGGCATTAATTCTCCTTGTCCGTCTGCTGTTGCTCCAAATCTTAATTCTGTTTGAATATCGAGGGGTGCTGGCGTGCGAAAACTTCCCACCGATGATACCCCTTGAGCATTGGTAAATCGATAAAAATATTGAGTATTAGGTGCTAAATTATTGACTGCTAATTTAACAGGTTCAGTAATATCGGTTACGGTGGTATTGAGAACACCAATAGGATTAAAAAAACTTAGATTGGTAGCATATTCTAACGTAATCGGCCCTGCCGCCGAACTGCGTGTCCAAAATACCGTTGAAGTTGCAGTTGTATCCCCCGTTGCGACTCGATTTAATAAACTAGAACCCTCTGGGTCAATAAAGGGGGTAAACCGTCGATTTTCCGCAGCCCCAATATTAATATAATGTTGAATTCCCGTGAGTTCATCTCGTTCAACCGCAGCCGCAGCATCGGGATTTTGAGCTAAATAATAGCTAGAATTATAAAGGGGTGTGGGGCTACGATCTTCAAATTGTCCGAATTCAATAAAATGTTCAATTCCCGTAATATTACCTTGGGCAACGGCTTGGGCAACATCGGGATTTTCGGTTAAATAATAAGAGGTATTAAATAAAAAACTGGGGTTACGATTTTCAAATTGCCCTAGGGTAATATAATGTTGAAAACCACTGGCAAATGCTCCACTATTAACGGCTTGGGCAACATCAGGATTTGTACTTAAATAATAAGATTCATCATAGAGGGGACTGGGTTGGCGAACTTGAAATTGACCCGACTCAATAAAGTGTTGAAATCCATTGGCAATTACCCCACTCTGAACAGCCGCAGCAACATCGGGATTTTGAGCTAAATAAAAGGATTCATTAAATAAACCATTGGCTTCTAACATAAACGTAATTTAATGAAATGAACTGATAACCTTTAAGGGCGAGATGACCTCGCCCCTACATCCGAAAATGCTCATTTATGGCTAATAGTTCCACAATTTTAAAGCGGAATCTTTTTAAATCCTAGCTCACCTTAGCAATAATGGTTCGGTGACGAGGGCTATTAAATTTAATCGTAGGACGTTGAAATCCTGCATCCATTATGGCTTGTTCAATATCTAATGTGAAATATTCATCTAAATAAGGTTCTGTACTTTTTAACAAAGTAAAAACATAGGGGGGCATTTTTTTAAATTGTTCTGATTGCGGATTCATATCCATAATTGCCAAATGACCATTTGGACGTAATAAACGTCGTGCTTCGTGGAAAATTTCACGGGTGGGAGCTTGGGGTAATTCGTGACAAATTAAACACAAAGAAACTAAATCAAAAGAAGCACTGGGTAAACGGGTTGATTCTGCCGCTGCATGAACCCATTGGGGGGGATATTTCCAATTGGATTGTTTTTGGGTATTATAGGTAGCAACTGCTAAAAAATAAGGCGATAAATCTACACCCGTTAACTTCGCATTAGGAAACGTTTCTTGCAGCGCTAATGTACTCATTCCCACACTACATCCCAAATCTAAAATATCCTGGGGAGGAGTCGGTAATTGAGCTTTTAAAATATCATGATAACTTTGCCGCAATTTAGCATCACCCTGGGCACCTGCTTCTGGCCAAATTTTAGCATGAACCGCATAAGCCGCAACTTCGACTTCAACCGCCGCTTGCCAACTTAGATTTCCCTCCTCATAGGCGTGGAAGGACGTAACATAATAATCGGGATATTGCAGATTGGGGTTTTCAACTTGAGATAATTCTGCATCCCAATTCCGGGCGAGTAAGGTTTCCGTCTGTTTTCGCCAAGGAACTCCCATTTTTTCAGCCCGTTTAATCATCATTTGTCGGGCTTGGTGTTTCGCAAAATTGCTGAGGGGTTTAACCGCTAAAATCCCGTTGACGAAGCGGGACATCAATTCAGGTTTGGAGGTTGTGCTGACCGTCATGATGGATATCTAAGTATTTACATCTATGTTTCTTAGTGTTTCACGATGGGGAGTTTTTGTCACCTCTGAAGGGGAAAAAAGAAACGACAGTTCTCAACAAAACTTATAATTTTAATTGCTAAATTTGTGCTACAGACGGGGTTTTTAGGTTTGTTGTGAGGAATAAATGCTTGTTAAGTCTGGTTTTTGACTCTTCATTTCTAACAGTTGATTATTCAAAACCATTGTGGTACTTGAATTATATTCAAACCCAATATGTTCATAAAATTTTTGTTGATAGGTTGTCATTAAATAAACTCGTTCAACGCGGCACATTTTGGGATGACTTAATACAGTTTGGACTAATTTTCGTCCCAGTCCACTCCCTTGATAATCAGGATGAATTACTACATCCCAAATATTCGCGCGATAAATGCCATCAGAAGTTGCTCTTGCAAACCCAATCATTTGCTCATAATCCCATACTGTAACAACAGGTTCACTATTACTAATGGCAATTTTTAAATCTTCTTGGCTTCGATCTTTTGCCCAAAATGCAGCGAGTTGAAATAACCTTTGAAGCTGGTTTAAATCAATGTTAGTACGAGAATCATTAAATAAGATATGATGGTGATCCGGTGAAACAGCTTTCATAGAAAATAATCCTTTAAATGATTTTCAGCAACCGATAACCACTGATAACTGTTAAGAAACTGATGAATTTTAACTCAAGATTAGCACGTTAAAGCAGATCCAGTTTAATCTACTGAAACAAGGTGCTATGGAACAGATCAAAGTTCATTGATTGTGTGGCGAATTTAACAATATTCAAAAAAATACGCCTCTTTTCCAGATGGTAACTGGACTGATATTGAGTGTTTTTCTTGAAATAAATCCTATAACATAGGGATAGAATAATCAAGAGTTTAGGATAAAATATGAGCGTTTAATGACATTTGCAGCCAGACGGTGAGATTTTCCCTAGAACACTCTCAGAAATTCTGTAATTTCAGTAACTAATTGCCTGATTTAACCTGTTTTTTAACCCTTAAATAAAGGGGTGCGTGCGCTGTACTTACGCACCCTACAAGGGTTGAATCATGCTAAATTTTTTTAATAAAAAACGGGCTATTTTAGCCCGCTTTAACAAGAGATAAAATTAATTAAGCTTCAACTGCTGCGGGTTCAGCTTGAGGAACAGCGTAAACACTAATTTTTTGGCGAGTTTTACCTTTACGTTCAAAACAAACAACCCCATCAATTTTGGCGAATAAGGTATCATCGCTACCGATACCCACATTGTTACCGGGGTGGAATTTGCAACCCCGTTGACGAACTAAAATATTACCCGCGCGAACAACTTGACCGCCATAACGCTTGACACCCAAGCGCTGGGCGTTAGAGTCACGACCGTTACGAGTGCTACCCGTCCCTTTCTTATGAGCCATTGTATTCTCCCAATGAAATAATCAGTATGTTAGATAGTCTGACGCAATGTGGTGTTACTCTTCTGTCGCTGGCCCAGACTCTGCGGGTTGTTCTTCCCGCTTCGCCACGACAGACCCATTCAGAGAAATAGAATCAATCATCAACCGAGTAATTTCTTGGCGATGACCTTGTTTTTTGCGGGTTTTCTTCTTCGGACGCATTTTATAAACAATGATTTTCCGTCCCCGCAGATGGCGCATCACAGTACCTTCAACCGTCGCCCCACTCACTAAAGGCTGACCAATTTGAACGTCGCCGTCATGATTGACTAACAGAACTTTATCAATGGTAATTTGTTCATTTTCTTCGGCGGCTAATAGTTCAATATCGTAAAACCGACCGGGTTCTACTTTGATTTGTTTACCGCCTGTTTCAATAATTGCGTAACTCATGGAATTTTGGGTTAAGGTTGCCGTACAGGTAGCCCAAAAACACTGAAAGCACGTTCAACCCTTAACAGGTTAATGAACTTTGTGTCTTTTTCGAGCGTTTGCCATGTCTGCACCTGTTCCGAGCAAGGTTTAGACACAATCTCTTATTATCGTTGATGAGTATTCATTCTGTCAAGTCCAAACCCGTAGTAAGCCCTTCAGGGCTTCAACCCAAACTTGTAGTAAGCCCTTCAGGGCTCCAACCCAAACTTGTAGTAAGCCCTTCAGGGCTCCAACCCAAACTTGTAGTAAGCCCTTCAGGGCTCCAACCCAAACTTGTAGTAAGCCCTTCAGGGCTTCAACCCAGTGTCAACAACAAAGACAAAAAATGAATTAACTTTAGCTTTTACTAACCGTTGGATTCGGTACTTTTTCAGCAGATTTATCGACAAATAGGGTATCAATATCAATAGATTCATAACCTTTTGTGGCTAATAAATTCAACATTGAACCTAATTGTACCCAAATCAATAAAGCCGTCGGAATCACAACGATTAACCCCATCAATCCTGCAATCCAATAGACGGGAAAAAACACCGCTAAACTGGAACTAACAGACAATGAGATAAATAACGTCATTCCCAAATAAGCCGCAATTAAATTGGGAGTTTTATAAGGAATAGACGTTGACCGTTGAGGACTTTCTCTCCACACCGCCACTTGATATTCCAACATATCTTTAAAAATGATTCCCCACAAGACGGCCAACACCGTTGAAGCTACAATAACAATATAAATTGGGGAAACGACAAGGGGTTCAGAGATCATAATTAATGCCAAAAAGGAAGGGTTTTTTACAATTCGTTACATAGTATATCGCTTTTGTTAAAACCAGGGAATATCTAAGGACTGTAATAATTCCAGGTCATCTTGCTCCGACGATAGCGGTTTTGCTCCCACAGGGACGCATTCTTAGGATTAGGGTTCGGTTCAGGGTTATGATAAATACGGAGTTCGTTGGTACTCAAGACGATTAATTCTTCTCGCCAATCACCCGAAACATCTGCAACATAGAGGCGATAGGTTTGTTCAGGAAATTGAATTTGATATTCACCGTTAAGGGGATCGAAAATCGCCACATCTCCCTGTTCATGACGTTCCTTGGCGGCGGCCAACTGTTTAGCTTCCCCCGTCCAATCAATCGGAAAAATCACTTCAACCCCTTTCTGTGTCCAACCTTCAGGCGCAATCTTACTAAATTCATAGTTAGAAATGAGTTGACCTTTAGCATCAAAGACAAAGGGTTTTTGATCCGTATTAAAACGACTCCGACACCAAATTTCCAATCCAGGACGACTGGGATCAAAGTCTCCCACCGCAGCATTTTGAGGTTCCCAATTTTTATAATCTGTTTCCCAAATCAGTCCTTTTTTATTGTAGAGAAACACACGATTGCGTTTAAGACGCTTGGGGGGCTGGGCGTTTTCTCTTTTTTCCCCCCCTTCTTCTAAACCCACAACTTCCAACCCAGGAATATCAGGTCGAACATCCGCAATAAAAACAGAATCAAGATGACCTTCAAGAGGAAGACTAAACAAGATATCGCCTTTTGGAGAAATTAGCGTCCCTCCTAACACTTCATCTAAGCCATCTCCATCGAGATCTCCAACCCGTGCGCCATTATGTGCATTGGCGACAAAATCATCTCTTGTCCACAAAGGTTGAGGATTATCTTGTTTGAGTAAATCTTCAATAGAATAAGCCGCAATATAACGACCCATCCGATAATCAGCATTTTCAGTGGCTTGTAGAAGTAGATCGCGATCGCCTTTTCCGCGAAAATTAGCAATTACTAAATGTTCCCACCGCTTAGTTTTTTCAGGAGAGGTAAGTTGAATTTCTCGAATTGTTTGTCCTGTTTCACCCTCAACAATCTGTAACCGCTTATCTGTGGTCAGAAACAAAACTTCTATTTTGCCATCTCCGTTGACATCAGCGGCTTGAACTCCAGGTGCGTGTAACCCCGGTAAACCTTCGCTTTCTGCTTGTGTGGTGAGTTGCACCTTAGCAGATTTTTCCCAGAGTTTTTGACCGGAATGATCATAAACCTGAATTAAACCTTGTTGCTGACCCAGAAGATTTGAACGAGACTGGGTAATAATAAAATCTTTTTGATTATTGTTATTAACATCAACCGCAATCAGTCCCCCTTGATCTTTAGATTTCATGGACAAATCTAAGGGAATCACTTTAACATTTGGATTAGGATTGCTTAAGCTTTCTTGTTGAGAAGAGGATGCTTCCCCACATCCCCAATTCAAACTGGCTAGGACTAGACTTAAGCTGAATAAGCTCAAAATTTTGTTCATCGGTGTTCTCCAACTTGAACTTTCCAGAATCCGAGTTATTGCACTGAAGCTGACTTCATCAGCACAGAAACCTATTTTAAGAACTAATTTAGCATAATTCTAAGTCAAAAGACGAATATTTAAGGTTTTTTGATTGAAATCTTGCCTTCATCATCAATTTTTAAAGGGGTTTTGGGGAAATCTTGTTGAATGAGATTGCGAATTAACTTAATACTTTTAGACTGATTATCTAAATTAGGAACCCCTTGAGAATCTAATTGAACGGGGATAATTTTTCCACTGATAAAATCTCCTTGAGGATTAACTTTTGCTTCTAAAATTAATGAATATCCTAACTCTCCAGAGGTTGATAAGGTTCGATATCCCATAAAATTTCCTAAAGAATAAGCAATTAATTTACCTTTATAAAGTTCTAATGCTCTGGCAACATGGGGGCCGTGTCCTAAGATTAAATCAGCCCCTGCATCTATCATGCTATGAGAAAATAACACTAAATTTCCGCGATTTTCTCCATAAAAATATTCCGTTTTATTCTTAACATTTAACGCACCTGTTCCTTCCGCTCCACCATGAAAAGAAATTACAACAAAATCAGCATTTTTCTGAGCTTGCTTAACTAACTTTTTGCCCGCTTCAATATTACTTAAGTTATTATGAGCGTCATAATTACTAAATCCAATAAAGGCAACTTTTACCCCTTTAACTTCATGATAAACAATTTTTCCCTTTTCTCCCACTGGCTTAATTCCCGTTTTTTGAATATTCTGAACGGTATCTTTAAAACCCGCTTCAAAAAAATCAAAAGAATGATTATTCGCAACATTCAAAATATTAAATCCGGCATCCTTCAATAAAGTCGTATATTCAGGAGGAGTGCGAAAAGCAAACACTAACCCCCGACCGATGGCTTTTGCACTATAGGGATATTTCGTTAATGTACTTTCAAAATTACCAAAAACAATATCGCCTTTTAATTCCGGTTTCACATCCGCAAATAAAGCTTTTTTATTAGAAGATAATTTATGATAAGGGTAATTCGTTCCTGGGATAATATCACCAACAGCCCGAATCGTCAGTTGTAAATCAGGATTAATCGGATTTTGCAGCGTTGTTAAGGTTAACTGCGAGACTTGATTCAGAGTTTTCAGTGTTGCGGTTTGGTGAACTGGGGAGGGTGTAGAAACGGGTTCTACTGCTAAGGATAGAGAAGGGATTTTAAGGAAATTGGTAGAGATATTTTGAGGAATTCCCGTTAAAATAGCTGTAATTTGTTGATGATTTTGGTTAACTAAAAATCCTGATAATGGCAAAACCATTAAACTAACAGAACCCGCAATTAACCAAGGTTTAGAAACTGAAATTTGAGGGTTAGGGAAAACAACTTTAGGAACCGAAATATGCAGTTTTGGACTTGAAACTTTAGGAAGGGATACCTTGAGTTGAGGCGTTTTTTGAGGTCGGGGTTGAGGTTGGGGTTGAGGTTTCGGAGGAATTGGGGGTCTGACCGGGGAAGGTTGAGGGCTAGAGACGAACTCTCTCAGAACCAGAGTTTGTGTCCAAGCGACTTTTTTCTGACCTCGACGGAATGCGGAAATCGTCACCGACCCAATACAGGCGGCATCTAACCGCATCAAACCATTATGAACCACCCGCACACAGGCTTGAGCATTGGGAACTTGGCTAGACTCCAAAACCACGCTGAGATGGTGGTCTTGACGAGTGGCTTTTGCTGTTACCCCTTTGGGTTGTAGCGCCTGATTGATTAAAATAGCAATTGCTGTTGCATCCCCGGCTTTAGCCAGGGCGATAGTCTTGTGGTCACTCACTCCAATGTCCTCACATCCGATTTAATTTCTGGCGTAATTTCCCTTAGAGAGCCATCTCAACGAGTACAATGATCAACAGTTTATCGGATCAGGGCTTTAAACGGAATCTTCAGCATGATTTTTATCCAGCAGATCTTGGGAGGATATGACATTGGCTGTTCAGTATAGCTACGATAATATAGGCACTCGTTCACCCCATCGCATCATGGTTACCGGGGGGGCGGGGTTTATCGGTTCAAACTTTGTCCATCATTGGTTTAGTGCGTATCCCGATGACCGGGTTGTGGTTTTAGATGCGTTGACCTATGCGGGAAATCGCAAGAATTTAGCCAGTTTGGAGAATAACCCGAATTTTCGATTTGTCGAAGGGAATATTTGCGATCGCACTTTAATTGATCGTCTGTTACAAGAAGAACAGATCAATACTATTGCCCATTTTGCCGCAGAATCCCATGTTGATCGGTCAATTCTTGGCCCTGATGCGTTTGTGCAAACCAATGTCGTTGGGACGTTTACCCTTTTAGAAGCCTTTCGTCAATATTGGTTAGCCCAAGGTCAACCAGACCATTATCGGTTTCTGCACGTTTCAACCGATGAAGTTTATGGTAGTCTCGGCCCAAATGATCATGCGTTTACAGAAAAGACGCCTTATGCTCCTAATAGTCCCTATTCTGCCTCAAAAGCCGGAAGTGATCATTTAGCCAGGGCTTATTATCATACCTACGGAATGCCCACCGTTATTACTAATTGTTCTAATAATTACGGCCCCTATCATTATCCTGAAAAACTGATTCCGTTAATGTGTATTAACGCTTTATTAGGGAAACCGCTTCCGGTTTATGGGGATGGTCAAAATGTGCGAGATTGGTTGTATGTTTTAGATCATTGTCGGGCTTTAGATACGGTAATTCATCATGGCAGACCGGGAGAAACTTATAATATTGGGGGAAATAATGAAGTTAAGAATATTGATTTAGTTAAAATATTATGTCGGATTATGGATGAATTAGCCGTACATTTACCGATAAAACCGTCTAATCAATTAATTACTTTTGTTAAAGATAGACCCGGACATGATCGACGATATGCCATTGATGCCACTAAAATTAAAACGGAATTAGGCTGGGCTCCATTAGTTACCGTTGAAGAAGGATTACGTCAAACCGTCGGCTGGTATTTAACCCATCGCCATTGGTGGGAGCCCTTATTATCTGAGGAATATCAAGCTTATTATCGACAGGTTTATCCGTCCTAAAACCGTAGAGACGTTGTATACAACGTCTCTACTTTCTAAAAATCATTTAATTCAGCAATAATATCTAAACTATCTTTATTGGCTTTAGGAAGGGGACAAATAATATCCTGTAAATATAATTTACCTTCTTGATAGTAGAGATAAAGTTTCCAGCGTTCAGCATCATCAATTCGGGCGCAATAAAGGGGAATTTGTATTCCTTTAATTCGTTTCAGTTTAGTCTTAAAAAATCGTTGATAGCGATAACAAGATTCATCCTGTAATTCTGCTAAAACTTCTAAAAATCGACCTCGAAGTTGGGGGGGAAGCAGGGTTAACGCTTTACGAATAATTCCCCGTTCATCAACCAGTGACGGCGACAACTGTACCATTGTTTGATTGAACCTCCATAAAGTCCGTAGATTGTAAGAAAGATTGATAAAGGGATTTTCCAACTTGTTGATAGACTTGGGCTGCAACTTGACTATCTACCACTCTAAATAATGTAATAATCGTGCGATTAAATAAAGGATCATCATCAATTGTTAAAATCACTCGTAAGTAATAATTAACAATAAAAGAATAGAGAGAGGAAGCATAATCCCCTAGTAAATCAAATTGATAAAATTGATGAAGTCGTCTTTCTCGATACCCTTTAACTTGTAATAAACAGGAAGAATATTCATGAAGCTGTTGCAAAATCAGTGTTTGTTCCGCTTCACTATAGGTTTTTAAATCCTCTTCAAATTCTTCAGTAGACTCAAATATTATCTCCATAACCTAGACTCCAAAGTCAACATTTTAACGGTTTTACAAATTAACAGAGAATTCAATTGTGCTATCCTACTTCATCATCTGTAAAATCCTTCTATTCCCGATTCCCTACTCTACCGAATATTTTACGGGTAAAGTTCCCCTGTGGAAAAAATGTGATCTGTTAATCGCAAAAAATTAAGATTTTCTCAACTTTCTTGGATTTTGTCCACTGACTTCAGCCTCAGTTGTCTTCCAAACTCTCTAAATTGAACCCAAACTGAGTCAAGATTCAAGCTAGAAAATTAGAATTCTTTTAAATGTCTGGATGAGGTTTGAACTGAGCTATTACCCATTTGTTCATCATATTATATAAAATACCCGGACAGTCATTGTATCGGGGTATGCCATTTTAAAATTCCTAGATCAAAGTTGACGTTTCATTCAGTAAATTGGACAAGGTATTCGCTAACTTATCCCCAATTCCTTCCACCCAATTTTCATCTTGTTTGGTATAACTCCGAGGTGCATTAGCCCCTAAAATTAAAACCCCCTGATTTCCTAGGGGTTGACAAATCACCCCCTGGGTATTTTCGGGTAAATAATCAAATTCAATTCGCCCCGGATATAACGCTAAATTGACTAAATAGACAGGTTTTTGTTTCTCTAAAACTCGTTGTAAAATCGGCCCTGGATTAACAGTAGGATTGTTCCCTAATACTCCTCGCCGTAATAAAACTTCACCTTGATAATAAACCACAAGAGAACGGGTGATAGTATTTGTTAATAATAGATGAGAAGCCCAAGCTAATTCAGTTTTAACAAATTCAGGTAAATCCGGTTTCAATTCAAACCCCTGTTCTCCGATTAACTCAACCGCATCCGGGGATCTCGGTTGAATTTGTTGCCACAATAACCCCGTTAAAATCAACACCGCACTTAAAATGACCCCCAAGGCATCAGAACGCGCTTGAGAGTCCAATAATTCTGGGGTTAGAACCCGATTGATCAGGAGTAGCACCCCCCCTAAACTTCCTGCAAATATCGGTAATAATCGTAAAACCCGATTCCGATCTGATGTCGCCATAACTGCATCTGAATTAAGCTGAAAGAGTAATTACGAATTAGAAATTACGAATTACGAGTTAAATTAACTACTTAATTCTTAATTCTTAATTCGTAATTCTTAATTATTTAACCGACTTCCCCCGGTTCAATAATGCGTTGGAACAAATAACCAGTTCCCCTGGCCGTTAAGATTAATTCAGGATTACTGGGATCATCTTCCAACTTAGCCCGGAGACGAGAAATATGAACATCCACGACACGGGTATCAACGTGACGTTCTGGGGTATATCCCCAGACTTCTTGTAAAATTTCAGACCGAGAGAAAGGTTCACCAGAACGACTGACTAAAAGTTCTAATAAACTAAATTCCATCCCCGTTAAGCGGATGCGTTCATCTCCCTTGTAAACCTGTCGCTTGTTGGTATCAATTCTAATATTGCTAACATGAATGACACCGGAACTGGGAATCCCCGATGCGCCATTTTTGTCAATACGACGTAAGACTGAACGAATTCTCGCTTCCAGTTCCTTGGGAGAAAACGGTTTAACCACATAATCATCCGCCCCCAACTCTAGCCCGGTAATCCGATCTGCGACATCCCCCAAGGCCGTTAGCATAATAATCGGGATATCGGATTCCTTGCGTAACTCTTGGCAAACGCCATACCCATCTAATTTGGGCATCATCACATCCAAGACCACTAAATCCGGGTCAGTTTTGCGGAACGTCTCTAAGGCTTCTTCTCCATCGGCGGCGGTAACGACATCGTAACCAATCATGGAAAGGCGAGTTTCCAAAATCCGACGGATACTGGCCTCATCATCAACAACCAAAATTTTTTCTTTATGATTTTCCAATGGATTTCAACGCTCCCTTAGTTGCATTAAGTTACAGTTTAGATAGAACAACAGTAAGACTCGCAACCCTGAATCTAAGGAATTTCTAGCTGACAACCACACCCATTGCCTTGGGGTAAGGCCTTAGCCTACGGTATGAACTCGTGGCTGGCGCGACTGTACTAGGCGAATCTCAACTTATGTTAAGTTTAGTTTGAGAAATGTATTGATTTTTTTACCTTATCATTAAGGGAACCCCCATGGAGATCCCCAATTATATCCCCGTATTCCTGGGACATCGATCACTAGCTGTAACAAAAGTTTAATCACTATTCTTGCCAAGATGAATCAGCTTTAAACTTTTTTAAAGTTGCTCTAATTAAAAGTTGTTGTGTTTTAAGGTTTTCTTGCATTTCACTTGATGATTCTCAACCATGGCAAAATCTCGCACCCTTTATGTTTGTCACGAATGTGGCGCCGAATTTCCTCAATATTTTGGTCGGTGCTCTGCTTGTCATGCGTGGAATTCTTTGGAAGAACAAGTTGAACAACCGCCTCCGACCTCTTTGCAACGCTTTAGTTGGAGTAACCTGAGCCCAGAACACCCAGAGGGTTCACCGGAAGTGACTAAACCCGGACAACCTCGATCTTCCTTCCGATTATCCCAAATTTCCGATCAATCCCAATCCCGGATGCCATCAGGTTATGGAGAATTAGATCGGGTTTTGGGAGGGGGTATTGTTCCAGGTTCTTTAGTCTTAATCGGAGGTGAACCCGGAATTGGCAAGTCTACGCTGTTGTTACAAGTGGCAAATCGTTTATCCCACAGCAGTCGGGTACTCTATGTCTCAGCCGAAGAGTCGGGACAGCAAGTAAAATTGCGATCGCAACGTTTAGGGGTGGGTGTGGATGAGGAAACAGACCCCTCACCTGAACCAGAAAACGGCAATTCCCAACCTTCTGCTACAACAGTTGATCCCTTTAGTGAACAGCTTAAAGGTCGGCGACAGAAAAAGTCAAATTCCCCAGAAAATGGGCAAAAAAATCCTCCCCCGAAGTCTGAATCTGTGACACCCCAACATCACGAAGACAACTTATACTTACTTCCTGAAACGGATTTAGAAGTGATTTTAAGAGAATTAGAATCTTTAAAACCGCAGTTAGCCGTTATTGATAGTATTCAAACCATTTATTTCGCCAGTCTCACCTCTGCACCGGGTTCGGTGGCGCAGGTACGGGAATGCACCTCTGCTTTAATGCAAGTCGCAAAACGGGAAAATATTACCTTATTAATTGTTGGTCATGTCACTAAAGATGGAGGCATTGCAGGGCCGAGGGTTTTGGAACATTTAGTTGATACGGTATTATATTTTGAGGGCGATCGCTTTGCCTCCCATCGGTTATTACGGTCAATGAAAAATCGGTTTGGAGCGACCCATGAAATCGGGGTATTTGAAATGGTCGCCCATGGATTAAAAGAAGTTTCTAATCCCTCAGAATTATTCTTAGGAAATCGAGATGAATTTGCTCCGGGGACTTCAACGGTGGTGGCGTTAGAAGGGACTCGGCCCATTGTGGTGGAAATTCAAGCGTTAGTCAGTCCCGCTAGTTACGGTTCGGCCCGACGAGCAACAACCGGGGTAGACAGTAGCCGCTTATTACAAATTTTAGCGGTATTAGAAAAACGGGTGGGGATTCCGTTGTCTAAATTGGATGCTTATGTAGCCTCGGTGGGGGGCTTAAAAGTGGAAGAACCCGCAGCAGATTTGGGGATAGCCATTGCTATTGTTGCCAGTTTTCGGGATCGCGTGGTTGATCCCCGAACCATTTTAATCGGGGAAATCGGGTTAGGAGGACAGGTGCGTCCGGTGTCCCAACTGGAACTTAGACTGCGGGAGGCGGCCAAATTGGGATTTAAACGGGCGATTATCCCCAGAGGTCAAAGTCCTGCGGATTTAGGGTTACAAATTCTTCCGGTGGGGAAAGTGATTGATGCGATTATCGCTTCCATTCCGGCTCAACCCCCAACCCTTAATGATGAATTCTGAGACTGAATCTTAAGTATCTACCTGCGAGTCTCGCTGACTCTTGTGATATTTCTGGAATCGAATCTGTTAAACTATTAATCATCCGGGATATTTTTAGGGTGGGCTTGATTAATACCCTAATGCGTGACTGATCTAACCTTAGTTAAAAAATCAGTAGATTTAGGGACAATTCGTATTCGTTCTATACAGGAATTCAAAGCAAAATTGTCAACGGCTTTTTCGCTTTTTCCCATCTATTTTTAAAGCATAGGCAATCTAAATCAAACTCAAGCAATTCCCCAAGAAGCAATCTAAACTAGAAATTCAGGGTTACTCACTCCACATCAGCTTACTCATAACGACAATGTTAATGAAATCCCTTGAACGTGCGAAGGTCACCAATGGCCGATACCTCGGTGCAGTGGGTTTGATGGCGATAGCCTACTGGCTCATTGGGAAGCTGACCATTGAATATTTAATGTTGAGTCCTACCCAAACCTTATTTTTGCCGACAGCAGGAGTCGCCCAAGGGATTATTCTGTTGTCTGGTTATCGATATTGGCCCGCAATTACCCTCGGTTGCTTTTTTTCCCTTCTCGGAACAGAACAAATCCCCCTAATAGTGGTGGTATTTTCCAGTGTAGGAGCCACATTACAAGCGTGTTTAGGGACTCACTTACTGCATCATCTGGGCTTTTCCCCGGAACTGAAACGTCTCAAAGATGTTCTGGGATTAATGATTTTAGCAGGAGTCATTGCCACCCTGATTCATCCCACAATTACCCTGCTCGTGGGTTGTTTAAATGGCTGGTTATTGTGGAAAGATTTTGGAGAAACTTGGGTGGCGGGATGGCTGGGAAATGCTATTGGGGTATTAGTGGTAACTCCGGTACTATTAACCTGGGGAAGTGAATTTCAACGGTATTACTATCGCTGCAAAACTCCGGCCTCCCCATTTTCATCTTTCCTCAACGCATTGTCTCAAAGTTTACCTTTAGGAACAACACGGTTACGCTTAATTGAACGGTCTCCTCGTCAATTTTTGTGGATGCGTCAGGTCGAGGTTGGGATTTGGTTATTACTATTATTCGCCTTAAATTGGTTTGTATTTTGTTCTCGCACCCGCTCCGCAACCATTAGTTTTCCCTTGGAATATTTACCCTTTCCTTTTTTTGTTTGGGCTTCTTTACGATTTGGTCAACGGGGAACGGCACTCGGCCATTTTATTACCGCCAGTTTTGCGGTTTGGGGTGTAGCCCGTGAAAGTGGGCCGTTTTTTAGTCGGGGTACGGATACGCCTCAAATTTTTTCGTTGCAGGCGTTTATTTTGGTGATCGCCGTTACAGGTTTAGTGTTAGCAGCAACGGTGACAGAACGTCAACAAGCAGAAATTAGCTTGAGAAATAGTGAAGCGAGTTTAGCCAATGCTCAACGCATTGCCAAGTTAGGTCATTGGGATTTGACCATCAGTAGTTATGAATTATTTTGGTCGGATGAACTTTATCGGATGTTAGGAACAACCCCCCAGGGTGTTAAACCTAGTTTTCCTCAATTTTTAGAATTTGTTCATCCTCAAGACCGAAGATTTGTACAACATTATATTGATCAAGCTTTATTTCAACAAAAACCTTACTGTATTGATTATCGTTTGAAATTAATCAATGGTGAGGAACGGATTGTTTTTGAACAGGCGGTGATTACTTCGAGTCACATTACGAGTACAATTCAAGATATTACGGATCGGAAAAAAGCAGAAAATGCTTTAAGAGCCAGCGAAGAACGATTTTACAAAACCTTTAGCGCCAGTCCGATTGGGATTAGTATTATGACGTTGGTTGAGGAGTTATTTTTAGATGTTAATGATAGTTTTTTACGTCAAATTGGTTGGAATCGAGAAGATGTTCTGCATCACACTCCCGAAGAATTAAAGATGTGGGTTTATCCTCAACAACATCTCAAGCTGAAAAAACAATTACAACGTCAAAATCAGATTAGTAATGTTGAGTTAAAAGTTCGCCAAAAATCAGGACGGATTCGAGATTGGTTAGTCTCGATTGAATTAATTGATTTAGAGGGAATTTCCTGTTTACTGATGATGGCGAATGATATTACGGAACGTCAACAGGCAGAGGATCTCAGAACGGCAAAAGAAGCTGCCGAATCAGCTAACCATGCTAAAAGTTTATTTTTAGCGAATATGAGTCATGAACTTCGCACCCCCCTGAATGCAATTTTAGGCTACAGTGAATTGTTAATTGAAGATGCTGAAGAGTTAAACCAAGATGAATTGGTCGGAGATTTAAAAAATATTTATGTGGCAGGACAACATTTATTAACGTTAATTAGTGAAATTTTAGATTTCTCTAAAATAGAAGCGGGTCGCATGAATTTCCATTTAGAAACCTTTAAAGTCGCTACACTGCTTTGGGAAGTGGAAACCACGGTTGCACCTTCGGTGGCGAAGAATTTTAATGAGTTTATTTTAGACGTGGCAGAAGATGTAGATTTGATGCACACTGATTTAACGAAAGTTCGTCAATGCTTATTAAATCTTCTTAGTAATGCGTGCAAATTTACCGAAAATGGTCAAATCACCTTAAAAGTTTTTCAACAAGGAATCGATCAGGTTAATCTGAATGGAAATCCTACCCTAGACTCAGAATTACTAAGTTTAAATGAGGAAGGCATTAATGAAGCTTGTTCTCTCCCCGATGTCCCTAAAACCTGTTCAACGGTTATTGTTTTTCAAGTGATTGATACCGGAATTGGCATGACCCCTAAACAGTTAGTAACGGTTTTTAATCCCTTTACTCAAGCTGACGAAAGCACCACTCGCCGTTATGGTGGAACAGGTTTAGGGTTAACCATTACTCAAAAATTATGTCAAATGATGGGTGGGGATTTATCAGTGATTAGTGAGTTGGGTAAAGGTTCCACATTCACGATGAAACTCCCCAAAATCTTGCGTTGTTTGCCCGGAACCTCAGAAGATACTGCCTCTGATTCAGATTTTTAAACAACAAGGGAAGAACAGCAGAGAAGTGAAATCAGCCCCAAGTAGGTCTAACGACTGGTCACTGATAACTGATTACACGCTTCTTCTGCCTGATTTCTTTTTCAACAACGAAGGGAAAGTCCTGGTGCATAAGCTTCCACAACTTTACCCGTCACAGAACAGGTAATCATTAAGTAGTCGCAACGATGACATTGAGTTTGGGTGATTTTGTGGGTGTAAGACCGTTCTGCTAAAGTTCCGCAGTTAGGACAACGAACCGTTTGTTTAGTAGCCATTTTTAATCCTTTGGGTTCCAGCCCATTTATAATTTTTTGTCAAAATCAATTTTTATTCTGCTATTTTTTAAGAGTGGTAATAATAGGGAAATCGGCGAATATTCTGTTGATTCTGACAAAACAGATGGATTCGTTTCTTTTATTAATTCCTAAATTAATTTTTACACCCTAATCCTATTTTTACACTCTTTCTTTAGTCAGAAATCCTTGATCCCCAAGGATAAACCCTTGAATTTTACCCAGTCTTCCTCCATTGCTAGATTAATTCGTCGAAAAAAATTTTTTCTCTTGATCTATTCTTAGGCTGCTTTTAACGGCTTGTGGCAAAAACTTAATAAAAATTTAAGACTAGAAGCAGAATCAGCAATATTTGTTAGTGAAGAAATATTAAAGGGAGTATGAGTTGACGGTTAGTGGCTTGTCCTCATCTCTGCTCTTCCCCCATCCCCATCCCTGCTGGGAATACTCCTTCGCTTTCGCAAAGGAAAGTTGGCTCTCTTGGGTTGTCACCCCGTGAGAGGAAAATGTCGATGCCAAGGCGCGTTTATTTGTTGGTCGGGCTGTATCCGCACCCTGACTTGCTTGATAGTACAGCGTGCGAATACAGCCCGACATTCTAGTTAAATGTGGTATAATTTCAATAATAAAAATAAATAGTCATCGTTCATCTCCCCCATGCGCTGAATAGGAGGGTGATATTTTAGCGGTTTGAGGAAGACGGAAGTAGGGAATTTTCCCGAAGGAACGCACAACACTGTTTTACCTTTACCTTGAATGAAGGGTTTGTAGTGATGTTAGTACCTTCTTTGTTATCCCTTGCAATTTCCATTTTTGCAGCTTTACTGAGTGTAAGCACCAACGAAGAAATCGTTCAGGTTATTGCAAGGGGAATTGCTTTAGTTGGTTTGTTAGCGAGTTTAGTTTTAGCGCCTTGGTTGGTGTTGCTAATTTTAGCAGTCCCCCTCATGGGCCTTAAACTAGCTCAAAATCCCCAATAAAGACTCCAAATCCAGACTATAGGTTTAACTTGGAGAATTGATGGGTATCTTCGTCAATTTCATTAATTGTATTCTACCACACATAAGCATTTTAAAACTTATGCGTGGTTTTCTGGTTAAGAATTCGGCAGATGATATTGTTCTACAATTTTTTTAGCAAAATCAGGAACGTGAGCATCTAACTTTTCAGGGTGATTTCGCTTAACATAGAGATAATTGCGAGTAAAGTGAGAATCAATCGAAAACCGAGCATATTCTAACCCTCTAGGGCCGATTTTATCAATCACTACCCCCATTAATTTGGCAGCCCACATTGGTAATGTAACTGCTTTATCATAGGCGGGAATACTTTGTTGCACCGCTTGTTTGCGATTGCCTTGAGCGATAACAGGTTGAGTATCGAGTTGATCTCGAACTAAATCTAACATAAATTGTCCGGTTTCATTGCGAACTACAATCCATTGCCACCCAAACGTTGCCCCCATATATCCAACGACTAAATCCGCCAAAGAATTGACATAATCAAAGCAACTCAAACAAGAGGGTGCAAAAATATTCTTTAATTCCTTCGTATTTAACCCAAAAAAGGGAACCGTTTCTAAAGAACCATCCTCATGTTTAAAATGAACTCGAAAATCCTGCATAAATTCATAATAAACAACAGTATCTGGGGATTTACTTGTCGTTTCTAAGAATTTTTGCAATCCCGCACGGGTAACATTATCAACACAAGGCGTTCCCAAAACATAGAGTTTTTCTAACCCTAATTCTTTCTCAACCGACCGCAAAGCTTGAATTTGACAGCCGACCCCAATCACTAACAGTTTCTTTAAATTCGACTGTTCGATTTGTTCTAAAATTGATAAATTTGGGGATAAGGTAGGTTTATTAACTCTGGCTGCTAAAATTTCTTCCGGGGTTCTCGCAATTACAGGTTGGGGTTGAAAACGATCTTCTTTACTATTCTGAACACAAACCACCCCTTCCACTAACCCTCGGTTGAGCATTTCAATGGCAATGGTACTGACAATTCCTGTCCATTGTGCACCTTCAATGGGTTGTTTTTTCTTAGCTTGCATCATATCTTGATGCACCCCAAAATAAACATCATCCCAGTTGTCTAAATTGCGGCGACGTCCGTGAGCTTCTGCTTCTAATTCAGCAATTTGTTGATTTAGAAACGCACAAGCTTCTTTCACATAATGAATATAATAGGTGTCGCACAGACCGCACTCGCTACAGAGTTCTTTCGCAGGGCGACGACCCCCTGGTTTCATAGCTTTAGCTTTGAGATGTTTGGCTGGTTCTTGTAGTGAAGTCATTGATAGTTAGGTTTTGTTATTTTCCAGATTGTTCTAGCCCATATTTTACCGCAGGACGAACCAATTTGAAATGTTGTAAAACATACTCAAAAGTTTCGCGTGTTAGACTGTCATGGGGGAAGAAAAAGCTGGTTTAATAAACTCTGCCATATCTTCTATCGTGATATAACCTTGTTGCGAAGCCAATAACATTAACCCCCCCAGAATTGCTCTTAACCCTGCTAAAACTTGCTGTTTATCCAACTTATAATTATACTGATTGTACTGATCATTAAACTCCCTTAATTGACAATTAAGCTGCTCACCCTCATGGGTTAAAATAACCGTAATATGGCAACTTTCAACAAAATCTATCCGAATATTTTGACCCTGTTCTAATTGACCAATTTGTTCGGGAAAGCGATCTTCAAATAACATACAAATATCAGGGTCAAAAAATACAGTAAACTGGATCTCACCAATTTCCCAGATAACTCGTTGATTATGCTCATAACAAAAACGCCGGAACCCTAATTCAAAATCAGATAATTCTCCTAATGGATCTTCTGGAGGTAAGGCGTAATTTTCTACATTTTGATCATCAATTTTAAAACTAAAATTCGTTATTTCTTTCATGCTAATCTACCTGGCTTTGACTTATTTTGATTTAGGCTGAACAACTGGATAAGCATATTTAATTGTTCCGTCATACTTTCTCCCAATTTCAACATAATAAACGTTTTCAGTAATCCTGCTATCAGAATGATAAACTCTACCAATCGGACGATTAAACTTAATAATGTACTGCCCATAATATTTAGGGATTAACTTTTCTGCTATTACCCAATCTTGATCATTTAACCATTGTCCTTGATCCTGATTTGTACTTGCTGATCTTCCTTGTAAGTTACTGGATTTGAGCTTGGAACCATGATGGCGGATAATATGATCGTAAGCTTTACTTGATTTAGGATTATCCCATTGAGGCTCTTGACCCTTCCCTCGCCAAATACAACCACTTCCTACCTCAACTGTTGAATCAATAATATCTGCTGCAATAATTTCGATAGTTTCTTCCTCACCCGATTCCACTCAATCCTCCTGTCTGATATTTTTAATAACGAACTAAAATATTAGTATCATGTCCAATCATTTACCTCCTTATAAATAGCAGCTTCCATATCTTCTAAGGTAGCTTTTTTCATCCCAGGACGATGCCAAATCGCCGATAAACTTTCAACCGAAACATTCAGAGGAAGAATTTTTACCTGTCCATTTTCATCAATGACAAATTCCACTTTACTACCTGTATCGAGTTTCAAGTAGTCTCGAATAACTTTAGGAATTGTGACCTGTCCTTTACGGGTTACTGTGGTACTCGCCATGAGACAGAATCTTTACTAATAGTCCTTACCGTATTGTATTACATTTTTACCTAAATTCGCTGAAGTGGAGATTTTACAATTTTTACAATCAATCACTCTTAAGCAGAATTCCGATAATGTATTAATTGACACACAAATCTAAGTAGATTTACATCTCAGTATTATTAACTGGATACTCTCAAAACATCAGTAATTTTACTGATGTTTTGACTGTTGAGTTCTATTAAGATTAGAGCAGGTTAATTAAAACCCCTCTTTTACGGAAGATTAAAGTTATGAGTCAGCAACAATCTGAAGACAATTTAAAAGAAGCCGCTGCTTTTACTGCTGGGGGAGCCGCAGCAGGAGCAGGAGCAGGAGCGTTATTAGGAGGAATGGGTTTAGCGGTTGGTGGAACTGCCATTGGAATTGGTATGGCTCCTGTGGTTGCAGCAGGTGCAGTTGTTGGACTAGCTGCTTTTGGACTTAAGAAAGCACTGAAAGATTAAAGCCAATAGAAAATTGATTAACGGTAGGGTGGGTGAGTTGACAACCTTTTTGATTTCAAGCATTACATAATCGGTTATCATCCATCTCACTAAAGTTTGATGTTTCAAATAATTTATGACAAAAAAACAGCCCAATCCTTTACAAAAAATGGTAAGAGGATTTCTTCGAGATTTGATTAATAATGCTAATGAGCAAAAACCAACTAAATATTCCAAGCCAAAACCAAAAAATCTTAATCTTGACAACCCGAAATTAGAGAATAAATCTAAAAATAAAAAGCAGTCTCGTCATATCCCCGCATCAGTGAGAGTGTCTGTTTTAACTAGAGATAATTATAAATGTCGTTTTTGTGGTCGAAAATCTACACAGGTACAGCTAGAAATTGATCATATTAAGCCGTTTTCAAAAGGCGGAACTCATGAAATTAATAACTTACAGACTCTTTGTATTGACTGCAATAGAGGCAAAGGAGCGCGTATTTTAAAATAGGTTTTTATTGAATAAATGTCAATTAATGATCAACAAAAAATATCAATATTGAAGTATCACTAATAGTATTAAACTTCCGTATAAATACCAATTCCCAGATATTGTTATTTTTGTTAATTTAATATCAAGGTCAACATTTTAGGCAACCACCATGACTGACAAGGATAATCAGGATTTGCAAAACGTTGCAGAAGCGACAGGTTACGCAGCGACAGGAGCAGCAGTTGGAAGCGGAGTTGCAGCAACGGTTGGGGGAATGGGGTTAGTCGGTGGTTTTGGGGGCGTGGCGGTCGGTGCAGCACCCGTTGTAGCCGCAGGTGCAGTGGTGGGAACAGCAGCCTATGGTGCGAAAAAAGCCTTAGAAGAAGGAGATGCAACCGCGTTAGGGGCAATAGCGGTAGGTGCGGTTGGAGGTGCTGGGGTTTCTGCGGTTGTGGGTGGTATGGGTTTAGCGGTGGCGGGAACTGCCGTTGGGATTGGAATGGCCCCTGTTGTGGCAACAGGTGCGATTGTGGGGTTAGCAGGGTATGGGATTAAAAAGTTAGTCGATAATCATTTACAAAATTCTGAACAAGAACAGTTAGAAAATGCGATCGCTAATAAACTCAATGAAAATTTAGAAACTGCAAAAAAAGCGAAATTAGAAGCGGAACAAGCTGCACGAGATGAGTTTTGGAAACAAAGGGATCTAGCCGATAAATAGATAAGTTACGGAGTGAATAAATTAACGAAAAATAGCTCAAGATGTCATCTTAGAGGAGTTAAAAATCATGGGTCAACTCTTTAATCGAATGGGTCGTTTAATTAGAGCTAATGTCAACTCTTATCTCGACTCTTCAGAAACAGATTCTCGCAATTTTGCAGCAGGTTCAGCCTTTGCTACAGGGGGTGCTTTAGCAGGTGCTTCTGTTGGTCAAGTAGGAATTTTAGCAGCCGGAACAGGTTTTAGTGTTGGAACAGTTGGATTAACTGGGGCTGGTGCATTAACAGGACTTGCACTTTATGAAGCAATTAGAATGATGGTAGAAGGGGATACTTCCTCAGTGGGAGCAGCCACCGCAGGTGCAGTTGCGGGTGCAGGTTTGTCTGCTGCGATAGGGGGTATTGGAGTCGCCACAGGAGGAACAGCATTTGGTGTGGGAATGGCTTCTATGGGTGCTGCGGGAGCTATTGCTGGACTCGGTGTAGCAGGTTTAATTCGTCTTTTGAAGCAAGGAATTGATCCAGAAAAGCTGTTAGAACAAGCGGTTTTGGATATGCAAGAAGATATGATTAAGTTCCGTAAAGCGATTGTTCCAGTCATTGTTGCTCAAAAACGTCTTGAACAACAATATAATCAAACTAAAATGCAAGTTGATCAATGGCAATCACGAGCCGAACTTGCTTTAAAAAAAGGTTATGAAGATTTAGCCATAGAAGCATTAAATCGAAAACGATTATCGTTGAATACTTTAAATACAATTAAGCAGCAACTCGATACTCATACAGAAAAAGTTACTTCTTTTAAACATCAATTATTAGTTTTTGAACAAAAGGTTTCTGATGCTAAGTCTAAAAAATCATTACTAATGTCTAAAATCAAAGCTGCAAAAGCACAGATTGAAATTAATAATCGACAAGATTTGTTAGGTGAAATTAATTCTTATAATGCAACAACAGCCTTTGAACGAATGGAAGAGAAAGTTAGACAACTAGAAGCTCGTTCAGCAGCAGGAAAATTAGCAGGCTCAGATTTTGAAAGTAAATTGGCTGCTTTAGAAGCAACAAGTGAGGTTGATGATGAGTTGGCAGCATTAAAAGCACAAATTTCAAGTAATCATACAATAAGTGATCCTCATATTCAGACTAACTCATTATCAAAAACAGATGTATTTGATAATGAGTTAGAACAATTACGTCAAGAATTGGATAAAATGTAAATCAAAAATGAGGAGTAATGTCAATTATGGGTTCCCTAGATTATCGAGTAAAATTCCTAAACAGTTTTTTAACTCTTGATGTTTATGATAGGATAAATTTCTAGTTCCTTCCACAACCAATAGTCGATAGTCCCCAACTTTATGCAAAATGATATTCTCTTGTTAGAAAAAGTAGCTAAATTTGTGTTAACGGGTCAAGAACAAAAAATCGACTCTCATATTGTTGCTGAAAGTTTAATTCGATGTGAACATTGGGCTAAAAAAAACAAAGAACACTATAGTTTTGAATCCTTAGTTGGAACTTGGCGACTGTGTTGGGTAAGTGGAACCCATAAACTCCGTAAAAAAGCCGGAGTTTTTATCGGAAGCGGGTTTTATATTCCTCGATTTTTAAGTCTACAAATTATCTATTCTCAATATCCCCATCCCCTGTTACCCTTCAATCCACCCTCGAAAATAGATGCAGGAATTATTCAAAATTCTGTTCAGTTGGATGGGTTGAATTTAATCCTAACTGGCCCTGCTAAATTTGTAGAAAAAAACAATATTCTAGCTTTTGACTTTACCTGTCTTACGGCTAAATTCTTAGGATTAAACCTCTACAATGGAAAAATGCCTGGAACTCCAAGTAATGCTCAACAATTTTATCAAGATTCTATCAAAAAACAAGCTTTTTTTGCCTTTTTTGTAATCACCCCTAATCTTATTGCTGCTAGGGGAAGAGGTGGTGGTGTTGCACTGTGGGCAAAAGTAAGTACATGATCCTAAATCGACTCAATAATAAACGAATGTCAGGGGGTAGTCATACTCAGAAGGAGTTTATTGCCGGATTCCGTTCGTTATCCCGTCGCTGATGACTATATATTATCGTTCTAAATTCTCGCAGGCAAAACACACTCCCATCAATACTTATCCTTTTGCCATCGGTGCTTAGGGTCTATACGATGCCCTAAGTAACCTTTATGAATGGACAAGCAACCTACCTTGAAGTTAGGAAAGATTCCAGCCCTAGGCCTACGTTCAAAAAATTTTCGCTGGATTTTCGCTATGCCCCCAGTTAAATTTCCAAGCTCTCCAAGATCTGGAGAAACTACAACCCTTGCCAGACAAGGATTTCCCCTGGATCAAAAAAAAGTTAAGAAAAGGGGTTGACAAAGCCGAAGAGATTAGATACATTGGTAAATGCGCTTGAGAGACGAAAGAACCGAAAGCGCACCGAACCTAGAAAAAAAAATACGTTTGAAAGTCGAATTAACGAACTCCTAGTCAAAAAACTATCGGAGGAATCAGTTAAAAGACTGAGGACTCCCAAAAGATAACATGACTAGCAAGTCTAGTCAACAGAAGAGCTACAAATTCTTCAAAATGGAGAGTTTGATCCTGGCTCAGGATGAACGCTGGCGGTCTGCTTAACACATGCAAGTCGAACGGAAGTAGCAATACTTTAGTGGCGGACGGGTGAGTAACACGTAAGAACCTGCC